>NZ_JBMPPH010000030.1:0-53053 GCF_049340285.1 Undibacterium sp. SXout20W
ATTACACAACAGGAGATTGATCACGCCATGAATAGACTGAATAATCGACCAAGAAAAAGATTAGGATACCTTACACCCAATCAGGTATTCTTCAAAAATACGCTTGCACTTCAAAATTGAACTCGCGCATCAATTTTGTTGCGTTAAATCGAGCCAGCAATTGGACCGATAATAGGGAAGTGAGACAATAAGGTGCACAGAGCACGAGGAACAAATAGAAACTTCCCCAAATTCTGCTTTCACTATCAATTGCTATGAGAGTAAACAACACGCCGCATTCCATAAAGAATGCAATTGATGTGCTGCACGCTTGTGCAGTAAGGAAAGCGCAAGAAATTCTATTTTTTTGACTAATCATATAACTCAACTGGGGTATTTCTTAAATCCATAAATACTTTCGTAGCATCTAAGAGACCGATGAGAAGAGATATAGACGGTAACCTCGATAAAACGTCACTGAGAAACTTCAACTTATGGCAGTTTTTTGATCACCTACTCTTCGGTCATGTGGTCAGAGGACCAAGAAAATTAGAATAATGGTGGGTACAATTTCATTTTTCACTCCTTTAGATTAGTTTAAAAAGTGTCAATCGATTAGACGTATTGAGACTAACACGTGAATCATTTGGAATACTTGCACAGTTACAAACGTTTACACGTCAATGTAAAGCCATAATCTCAAGAAGCCAGATATTTTGAAGGGCATGAGGCAATACGCGACATGCCTTTATTGTTGCCAATATTTGCTGGTGACTCTAGTGAGTTATACGAAAATCAGACGCAAATTAGACGCAGACCAACTTTTCTGGCCAACCAGAAACTGTGCGCCGTAATGCCTTTAACCGAATGTTATTGCGCGGGTATCTGACACCACAATGAGCCTGAGATATTGTGTGTTCGCAACTCGTCATGAGTTAGCGTGGAGCTTAGAAACCCAACAATTCCTATGCGGCAAGCGCAGGTCCTAAAATATAATTAATTGAGTAATTGATTGACGAGTCGTTCACCCTTAACCGTATCGAGCTATCGAGCCATCTGCTACCCTGACAATCACCAGCACGATGAACCAAATGCCGCTAATCTGCCTGCATTTGTCGGTTCACCCATTCTGCCGCCGCTGAGCGACTACGAAAATCCGCCACGGAGCGGCAAGCGATATGCGGATGACGGGCTTGCAGCATACGCGACAAAGCGGCGCCCGGCCCCAACTCAAGTACTACGTTGATCCCGGCTTCATGATACGCATCCATGCATTCGTGCCACCGTATCGTCTGCGTCATCTGCGCAAGTAAACTCTGTTTGCTGCTCACGCTATCAAGCATTTTCATCGCATTGATACCGGCAATTACCGGTACTTCGGGCGCTTGCCACGCGAGCTGATCTAAGGCGGCACTCAATGACGGGATGGCAGCCGTCATCAACGGCGTATGAGAAGCAATATGCACTGGCAGAACGGAGAGGTGTAGTTGTCCCGATGGATGACTGCGCAAGGCTTGTTCAGCGCGGTCTACATCTGACCGCAGGCCTGCAATAATCGCATTGGTCTCACCGGTAATGATGGCAAGATCTAGTCGATGCTCCAAACAACATCGCTGCAAAGCATCCAGCCGCAGCCCAGTGACTGCGAGCATGCCTTGCGCACGAGCAGGATCAATGCAGGCTTGCATAGCCTGTGCCCGGCAACGCGCAAGCGTCACCGCTTGTTCAGCACTGATCTCACCACTGATGGCATGCGCAGCGACTTCACCAATGCTATAGCCTGCAATCAGTTCTGGCTTGGGCAAATGCGAATGTAATGCCAGCCAGTTTGCCAAAGTCGCTGCTGTAATCAAGGGTTGCGCAAACTGGTTATCGAACATCAAATCCGGGGCGTTCAGAAGTTCCTGTAAAGGCCGCCCAAAGCCCTGTTGCATCTCGATCTGATCAATGAACGTGGTCGCCGTTTCATCATTTCTTGCGAATGAAAACAGGTGCTCGTTTTGGCCACCCTGGCCTGGACAAAGCAAGGCAAATTTACGCATGGGAGAGGTGCAAGCTCGTATCTTGAAGCTGATAGATAAACCAGGTCGCGGCCAATAAATCGGCAGCGCCACCTGGCGACAGCCGACGTTCAACAAATTGTTGATGACACGTTTCCGCCTGCGCCAGCCAATCAGCTTGCGCCGTGCCACCAGCGGTTAAAAATTGCGCTGCCGCTTGCTGTGAAAATTCAGCTGCCGCAATACCGCCGCGATAATATAAATTGGTATCATGCATCTGTGCCATCAAAGCAAACAGACTATCAATTTTTGCTTCCGTCTGTGAACGACCTTGTGCCAGACTGAGCAGCAAGCGTGGTAAAGCTAACTCAAAGACAGACGGAAAACCCAACGCCGCCTCTTCTCGGGCACCGCTCACGGCATAGTGTTGCGCTACCTGCAGGCCATGGCTGATTCCCTTGTCTGATGCAAGCCGATCTGCCGCATCCAATAAGACCGAACTATGCGTATGCAGAGCGTCACCCCAAACGTTGATTAATACCAGACGAACATTGTGTGAACTCAACGGCAAATCCTGTGCGAGACAGCGCCCTACCGCCGCACATAACATTCCTATGCAAAAAATTGCCCCACGATGTGTATTGATACCATTCGTCGCTCGCAACATCCGTTTCTCAGCATCGATACCACTCTGTTTCAGCACCTGAAAATCTGCGTCATTGACACCCGCTAACACCATGTGGCGAAAGTAATGGCGCAAAGAAAAAAGACTACGCAAAAAGGTCATTGCGTTCATGTCGGTATGGCTGCCATTGTCTCGTAGCGAAACCAGACCTGGCTTGGGATACAACACAAGTTCCGCATATAAACTGCGTACCGCCAATTTGGCAATCAGACGTGCCGCGACGTCAGTATTTTTTTGAGGTGCTGTTACAACCCGCTTTGTCGTACGGACACTTGATCGCTGTCGGTCGACATGATGAGAATCAGAAGAAATAATGGTCGCCATATAATCAGACCACCGCTAAACTTTGCATGAGTTCGAGCTTAGTGACCAACCTGACCTGTTGGTTATCCTTCACCAGCAAACGCTGATTATTGCTCGGCTCGGGTACCGAGTCAGACAACAGCCACTCTTTCCACGCCACTGCTTGTCCTTGCGGAAAAATCACTTCACCATCCAATGGAATTTGCCCCTGATATTGGCGCAGTAACGTCAATCCGTATAGTAAATGCTGCTGGGTTTGCGGGCGAAATAAGACATCGATATCCGACGTTTCGTTGACATAACTTTGACCCGTCAAAAATTGGAATACCAGCGAACCATACACGCGCCAGCGTACGCCAACCGCACTACCTTCAGAATTAAAAGTACGCAAGGTCGCTTGCCAATCTGGCGCAACAAATGGGATCACGGTTGCGAGTGACAAGCTCGGTTGGTGTTCGAGTATATCTTGCACCTTTACTTTTGCTGCTACTCGCGGCTTACGTCCATTCACCGGCACCAAGGCAAAACCAATGCAGACCTCGTCATCGGCTGCATCGGCATCGCGACGACGCACCACGGCTGGCCATTCTTCTTGTTGCCAACGATGTAAAGACTGAATCAACAAACTAGTTGACTCATCAGGCACACGCGCCATTTGTTGCGCGAACACGCTCGCCCAAGCCTGATGCGAAAGCCACACTAAATCATGTCGCTGAAAGTGTTCTACCTGATCCAATTTGACACTGCCTTCATCTCGCCAACCCTATTACGATAATTACGATAATTACGATAATTACGATATAGTCTCCGATAATACGGCATCTACTACCCTTTGTGCCATACAACGTCCTCCGCGTGTTGCGCCGGTGGCAATACGTTGGTCGATAGGATTCGCGTCAGCAAAAGCCGATTCCAGATGGGCTGCCAAATTGCCTTCCCAAATCGCCTGCACGCCGCCCATACGTTCGAAATTGCGGGGTCCTGGTGCAAATACGGGATTATCTTTTGCCAATTCCATGAGCCGTTCATCTGCAACCTTGGTAATTCTGGCCATCGCAGGCAAGCCCATCACCCGTATGGTTGCCTCTGGAAGTGCGTAACAAGCATCCGCCATCATTCCGCTGGTGATAAACCCACCGGATAAGGCCTGATCATAAACCAAAGCGATAATTTTATGCCCCGATTGTCGTGCCAATTCCAGACATTTCCCAAGATGCGCCATATAGCTATTAATACCCAGCATCTCGTCGCGATGGCGCAAGCGTTGACCCTGCGTATCAACCATCAACAGAATCGGGCGTTGCGGAAATTCATGGATCGTTTTCAGTACCGCCTGTGCCTGCTTCAAAGCAATTTCAACACCGATCGGAGTATGTCCGGTCGTACCGATAATACTGGTCACAACACCATTAACCTGTGCCGTACCACATAAAAAATCCTGTGATTCCGTGATCTGATGACCGGTTGGGAAAAGCTGGTCTGCAATACCTTTCCATGCTGTTTGATGATTTTTCTCAACCGCATCGTGGACTAAATTTTCAACCGACACAGCAGCCGCCAACGCTTTCAATTGCGTGCTGACCAATTGCCGGAAAGCTGGTGCATCGAGCATGGCAATTTTTTCGGGTTCGCTAATCCCCAATTTTTTCCATATTTCCATTGGTTCACGGTATTCCCCGCAGTCAGCGATACGTTGCATCAGCATCTGCTGTTCATGCTGCATCCCCACCAAATCTAACGCAGCAGAGCGCGCATTGACGCCAGCAAACAAGTCTATTGCTTGTATCGCTGCGGCCTTAAATTCAGCCACATCGTCAGCAATCAACATCTGACAATCGCCCATCAGATAACGATGTTTGCCGCCAGTCGTACGCCAGACTAAGGCGCGGTCTTTGGAGTCAAATTCTTCAACCCCGTTCGCCGTCTCAATGACTTCAGGCCCCGACATGGCTAGTCGTGCCTCTTCGGACATAATGACCAGATTGGCGCAGCGGGCGACAATGCCCATACCACCAAAACAGCCATTACTACCGCCATTCAAGACGATCACCGGAATACCTGCCGCACGCACTGAAAACACAGCGCGCATCACTTCTGACACGGCAATCAGGCCCGCATTTGCTTCGTGCAAGCGCACGCCACCCGATTCGGCCAGCAATATGACAGCCGCGGGCTTTTCTATCACTGCGCGGCGCATCAGGCCAACCAGCTTAGCGCCGTGTACTTCACCAACGGCACCGCCCATAAATCCGCCTTCCTGGGCGGCGGCGAAGACGCGTTGCCCAGCCAACTGACCAACACCAATGATCACGCCGTCATCAAACGAAACGGCAGCATTGAGTTGCGGTAAATGTGGACTGGTCCATTGTTTTGCAGGCGGCAATAATTCCGAATAATTCTCGATAACGGCATGTATTCGTTGGCGTGCTGTCGCTTCAATATAACTATTCATTTTGTAGATTCCAGACTCGCTTCAATGGCCTGATCCAGACGCAAGCTCACAACGGCTGGTGTCGCGCCCATATCATTAATCGCTATCCTGACGTCGGCCAATTGCCAACGCGCCTGAAAATCGTTCATCACCGCTTCCCAAATCGCACCAAAGCCGATCGCAGCGGTATTAATTTCGATTTCACACGCGGATTGCAAATCGGCGTGATTCACTAACACCTCCAGATTGCCGGAGCTGACAACGCCCACTAATTGCGCATGGTTTTGCAATTTGCGGCGCCCATTTTCAAATCGGAATACCAATGTTTCCATACCTGCCCTCACCAGTTTCTGAAGCGTTTCGGTGGCTGATACAAGCCTTCAGAGGCACGTACCAAATCTTTCATATTTTTTGCAGCGAGCAAATCACGGGTCGCGAGACGCTTGTCTATGCCCAGATCTTCAGGGCGTTTGATAATACCTCGATCACGTAGATTCTCAACCATGCGGTGGTCTCTACCCAAACCGACTGCCGTATACCCTGCCACACCGCGGATGGCTTGTTCACGCTCTTCATCGGTACGGCATAATAAGAGATTGGCGATGCCTTCTTCCGTGAGAATATGACTGACGTCCTCGCCATAAATCATGACCGGCGGCAATTCCATTTTTGCTTGTTCTGCCAATTGCCACGCATCTAAATTTTCGACGAACGCTGGCTGCATGTGTTCACGGAAAGTCTCGACCATCTGCACAACTAATTTTTGTCCCCGTGGCATGGCGTATTTACCATCACGCGCTTCACGTCCTGCTTTCAACCAGGCGGGACTGGCATGACGACGACCACGGGCATCTGCGCCCATATTTGGTGCGCCACCAAATCCGGCGATACGCCCCAGGGTCGCCGTCGATGAATTTCCCTGTAAGTCGATTTGTAGCGTCGAGCCAATAAACATATCACAGGCATAATGCCCTGCTGCCTGGCTCATGGCGCGATTACTACGCATCGAACCATCGGCACCGACAAAGAAGACGTCTGAGCGGGCACGAATATAATCCTCCATGCCGAGCTCTGAACCAAAAGAATGTACCGACGTGACAAAACCTGCTTCAATTGCAGGAATGAGCGCGGGATGGGGATTCAATGCCCAGTGACTCGCAATCTTGCCTTTTAATCCTAGCGACGCCGCATAGGTTGGCAGCAACAATTCAATCGCTGCAGTATCAAATCCTATGCCATGATTTAAGCGCTTCACTTCATATTCTGCGTAAATACCTTTGATCGCCATCATCGCCATCAAAATTTGTATTTCTGAAATGAGCGCAGGATCACGTGTAAACAATGGCTCAATATAATGCGGCGTCGGTGCTTTCACTACAAAATCAACCCAATCTGCCGGAATATCAATACGCGGTAATACGTCGACGATCTCATTGACCTGCGCAATCACAATGCCTGACTTAAAAGCAGTTGCTTCGACAATCGGTGGTGTGTCTTCGGTATTGGGGCCGGTGTACAAATTGCCATGCCGATCCGCCGCTTGTGCCGCGACCAGTGCCACGCGCGGCGTTAAGTCAACGAAATAACGCGCATACAATTCCAGATACGTATGAATAGCACCGATATTGAGCTTTCCGGCAGAGACCAGTTTCGCCAGACGCCCTGATTGGGGGCCTGAAAAAGAAAAATCAAGTTTGGAAGCAATCCCTTTTTCAAACACGTCCAAATGTTCCGGTAAGGCCAATACCGACTGCAACATATGCAAACCATGGACGCGCTGAGGATCAAGTTGCGTCATCGCCTTGGCCAAAAAATCTGCCTGTTTTTGGTTGTTTCCTTCAATACAAACCCGATCCCCCACTTCCAGCACGGCATGCAGCAAGTCTTTGATGCGCTGCTGCGGAAAGAGTTTGCCTTGTAAATCACTTCCTAAAGCATCTGCCACACGCGCTAAACGTTGTTGGCGATTGCTTTGTAAAGTGTTCCAGCGACCTGTCGCGGTCATTATTTCACTCCCATTAAACTATCCGGAAATGCTGTCGCAATTTGCGGAAACACGCATAACAAAATCACGGCAAACAACATCAAACCCAGAAATGGTAAAACACCCCAGATGATTTCTTTCAAAGAAATGTCCGGTGCGATATTTTTAATCACAAAAATATTTAATCCTACGGGCGGGTGAATCAGACCCATTTCCATCACAATCGTCATGACGACGCCAAACCAGATCAGATCGAAACCGGCTTCTTTGAGTGGTGGCAAGATGATCGGGCACATCATTAATATGATTGATACTGGCGGCAAGAAAAAACCAAACACAATCACCATCGCCAAAATCACCATCAGTAGCAGCCACTTACTGAGATGCAGTGCGACGACCCATTGTGCGGCTGACTGACTAATATTGAGGTAACTCATGACATACGAATACAGCAACGACATACCGATAATAAAGAGCAGCATCGTTGATTCTTTAATCGTCGCTGAGATAAACGGTGCAATCTGACGTGGCCGCCAGACACCATACACAATCGCAATCAATCCCATCGCTAACAACGCGCCAAGACCCGCTGTTTCTGAAGGTGTCGCGTAACCACCATACAACGCGACCATGACACCGATCAGCAAGATCACGAAAGGTAGTACACGTGGCAGCATCTCAACTTTTTGCTTTAGCGTAAAATGTTCTTTTTCAAGATACGCCGATTGGACGCCGTCTTTTTGATACGCATCATAGGCAGCAGCATATTCCTTGCGTGCGCGAAACACCGCATAGCCCGCGAATAAAATCACTAACAATACGCCTGGCCCCACGCCCGCCAAGAACAACCGTCCCAAAGATTGTTCGGCCGCAACTGCATACAAAATCATGGTGATCGAAGGTGGCAGCAAAATGCCCAACGTGCCACCAGCGGCAATAATCCCCGCGGCGAAACCAGGAGAATAGCCGCGACGACGCATTTCAGGAATGCCTGCCGAGCCAATCGCGGAGCAAGTTGCAGGTGACGAACCAGCCATCGCGGCAAACATCGCACAAGCAAAGACGTTAGCAATTCCCAAGCCACCGGGCACTTTATGCAACCAAGCGTGAATTGCCGAATACAAATCCTTACCAGCAGAAGATTTCCCGATCGCCGCCCCCTTCAAAATAAATAAGGGAATCGACAGCAACGTAATCGACGCCATTTCTTCATAGACATTTTGAGTGATGGTATCGAGTGAGGCAGGTGGCATAAAGAAGTACATAAAAGCACTGGCGACCACGCCCAACGCAAATGCAATCGGCATCCCTGAAAACATGACGATCAAGGTAACAACGCCGTACAACACACCTAAACTTAATGGACTCATGGCGTCTCCGTCTTTGCTGTTTTATTCAGTAAGGCGCTTGCCACTTGCAGAATAATTTGAATCGATAATAAAGTCATTCCGCACGCCATCATTGAATATGGAATCCAAAGTGGCGGGGCAAATGTGGACGAGGTCGTTTGTCCCTCTGTCCATGCTTCATGAAACAGGGTCCATGACTTCCATGCAAAAAAACTACAAAATGCGGCGCTGATGACATCCACCATGATCAGCCGGAACGCGTTGATTTTGGCTGGCAACATGGAGGACAGGACTTCAATACCAATATGACCGCGATACGACTGCACATAGGCGGCTGAAAAAAAGCTAATGCCAATGAGCATGAAGACACACGCCTCATCTTGCCAGTCCGTTGGTACTTTAAAAAGATAACGACTGACGACAGAATAGGTCAGTATTAAGGTGGTTAAAAACATGCCCACCATCGATATGTTGACAATCTGCCGGTTAATAAAATTCATCGCGATCACCAGCATACGCAAGAATTTTTGTTCCGGCAGCGCGGGCAATTGAGCCGTCACGGGTTCGAAGCCGTGGCTCATAGTAATTTCTCCGCCAGCTTAATTAGTTTTGCGCAACTTTCATTGCGGTCAGCAAAATCTTTCCAGGCGGTAGCTCTTGCGATTGTTTGCCATTTTTTGACCGTCGCAGCGTTGAGATCGACAACTTTTGCGCCTTTCTTTTCGTAGACTGAGGCAACGGTGATGTCATCTTGTTTCGCTGCTTTGGTCGCGATTGCTTCCATGTCTGCACCGACGCTCAAGATGATATTTTGTTGCTCTTTGGTGAGTTTATCGAAATTCGCTTTCGACATCATTAATGGCTCTAGCATGTACCAGTAACTTTGACCACGTCCGCTGGTGAGGAATTTAGAAACCTCTTCTAAGCGGAATGAAATCAAAGACGTGGACGACGTCATCGCGGCTTCCATCGCGCCCGTTTGCATGGCGGCGTAGATTTCATTGGATGGTAAAGAAACCACGGCGGCGCCAGCAGCTTTCAAGACCAGATCGACTTCGCGCGAACCACCACGAATTTTCATACCTTTAACATCATCTGGATCAAGTACCGCCTTCGTGCGTGACGCGACGCCACCAGCCTGCCAGATCCAACTTACGATGACGATGCCTTTTTCCAGCAAAATGCGGCTTAATTCCTTACCTACTTCGGCATTTTTCCATGCCGCGCCAACTTCGTACGAAGGTACTAGTCCTGGCATGAGACCAATATTCACCTCTGGAACCTCGCCCCCCGCATACGATAAAGGAACGAGCGATAAGTCCAATGCGCCTTTGCGCATGGCAGAGAATTGCGCGTTGGTTTTCATCAACGATGAACCGGGATAGATTTCAAATTTCAGGCTGCCGTTGCTGCGTTTCTCTACTTCGGCTGCAAATTGACGGCAGATGCGATCGCGAAAATCGCCAGTATCAATCGTGCCACCAGGAAATTGATGCGAAATTTTTAAAATTTGATTTTGAGCCCACACCGAACCCGGCATCAACGCCGCCAGCGGTGCAAGGCTGAGGGCTTGCAATACAGTTCTTCTGCTATTTTTTTGAGGTGTGGCTTTGCCGGATGGGCGGGTCGGTTTAAACATGTTGTCTCCTAAGTTTAAGATCGTAAAACTTAAATCGGGAGCTGTTCAATGACGCTCCTCTGCTTATATGGGATGAGTTGCCTCGCAGTTTCTCAGCACAATCTACGCTTGCAGTCACAAAAAGCCGACTAAAAGCTGAAATCGGTGCTGAGTTGCTTTTATATTTATACACTTCCAATTGTTCTTGTATACAAGATCGTTTATTTTGCATCCAAAGTCAACAATAATATATACTGCTTCACATTAATATACAGTCGTCCAGGAATCACAGAATGAAAAATCGCTCTACGAGCTTGCGTGAAGAAATCGAAGAAATGATCGCCGTTGGACAATTACAACCCGGCCATCATTTAGACGAAACCGAGCTTGCCACCCAATTTGGCGTTTCGCGCACCCCCATCCGCGAGGCACTCATTCAGCTGGCGTCGATGGGGATCATTGATATGCGACCAAGGCGTGGGGCACAAGTTGCCACAGTCAGCCCACAGCAATTAGTCGAAATGTTTGAAGTAATGGCTGAATTTGAAGCCATGTGCGGACGAATGGCGGCACGACGTATGAGCAAATCGGAAATGTCAGACTTAGAAGCCGCCCATCTAGCCTGCAAAGCGGCAAGTAATACCGACGATACAGATGATTACTTTTATCAGAATGAAGTGTTTCACAAATTGATTTACCAGGGCAGTCACAACGAATTTTTATCAACGCAGGCCATGAATCTGCATCGGCGTTTGCGCCCCTATCGGCGTTTGCAATTGAGAGTACGTGACCGGGTAAAAATGTCGTTTCACGAACACGATCAGGTCGTCGCAGCAATTTTAGCGGGAGACGGTGAGCAAGCCGCCCAACTACTTCGCGGCCATATCATTATTCAGGGTGAGCGTTTTGCTGATCTGATCGCTTCCATGAACAAGTTGAAAGCTGCACATTGAATGACGCAATCAATCGCGCTACGAATGGCGCGACGAATGGCGCGACGAATGTATCAAAGAATGCAGCAGGTATGTACTCACTTTCATTGCTCGTCACTAACGATCGCATTTGTCGTTGAGAATTAAGCCGCGATGCGATAAATCATGCTGGCGGCCACCGCAAGTAATAGCGAGATAAAAACCATTTGCACGGCGGCTGGAGGCAAATAACTGGCTATTTTCCGTGCGGCTACCGTTCCTGCTACTGTGGTCGCCACGAAAATGGCAGAAAAGACCAAGGGCAAGCTGGCGCCGTTGATGACTGCCATGCTAACGCCCATCGTGCCAACTAATGAGATCACAAATAGAGATGTCGCAATGGCACCGTGCATACTGATATTGGTGAAATGGCGCAGCATAGGAACAATAATAAAACCACCACCCACACCCAACAAACCAGAGCTTAAACCAGCAACGCTACCTATACTGGCAATGACAGTAATAGACTTACTTGTCCAATCAAACCGCCCTGTCACGGCATTCACCTGCGCCATGCACTGCTTCTCATCCTGATCAGACGCACGGATGCGTAACTGCCAGTAAAGACGCAACGCGACCAACAAAAGCACCCCGGCAAAACAAGCCATTAACCAACGTTGTGATAAATGCTGCGCTAATCGGACCCCAAGCCAGGTCGGAAAACTTCCCGCCAAGGCCATTAACATCGCAGCCCGATAACGCACCAAATTTTTACTAAAGCCCTCGATTGCACCTATCATCGCACCCACTGTGACTGCTAGCAAAGCGACAGGCATCGCTTGTTGCATGCTCCATCCTTGGCTATAAACCAAAGCTGGCACGGCCAAAATACCGCCGCCAGCGCCTGTCAGGCCCATAACCAGACCTACCAAGGTTCCTGCCAGCATCATTAAAATGAGTGCAAATGACAACACTTTCGCCCCTTATACAAAAATCACATAAGCTTATTCACTTAATGCATAATGATACTCGTAATTTGTCTTTTGAGATCATCCTTGCAGTCATCCTTGCAGTCATCCTTGCAGTCATCCTTGTAGTCATCCTTGTAGTCATCCTTGTAGTCATCCTTATAGGCAAGTTTGCTACTATGCTTTTAAAGAAGCGATTACATTTCTATTTTATTATCATTTTAATATGAATCCACGCATTCAAAGTCTGTTTGACCCATTGACCAGTACGGCGACACACATTGTGTACGACGAGGAAGGTGGTCATGCCGCAGTGATTGATCCGGTACTAGACTACGACCCAAAATCAGGTAGAACGCATACCCATAGTGCCGACCAAATACTAGAATTTCTAAAAGAAAAACGCCTGTCCTTAGAATGGATTTTAGAAACCCATGCACACGCGGATCACCTGACCGCCGCCCATTATTTACGCCAACAGATGGGTGGAAAAATTGCGATTGGTGAACATATCGATCAAGTACAAGCGGTATTCAAAAAACTGTTTCATCTGGAAGCTGAATTTGCGACCGATGGTTCGCAATTCGATCATCTATTTAAAGACAATGAAATTTTCGCAATTGGAAAATTAACGGCAAAAGCCATTTCTTTACCGGGTCATACTCCGGCCGACATGGCTTATCAAATCACGGATGACGTCGCCGATGCCATATTTATCGGTGACACCATGTTTATGCCAGATGTTGGTACGGCACGCTGTGATTTTCCAGGCGGTGATGCGCACCAGCTTTTCACCTCTATACAAAAATTACTTGCATTGCCCACAAACACCCGATTATTTTTGTGCCATGACTATCCGCCGGACGGGCGCGCCCCTCTCTTACTGACCACGGTAGGCGAGCAAAAAGCGAAAAATATTCACGTTCATGATGGCATTACAGAAGATGGATTTGTCACGATGCGGTCAAAACGCGATGCTGGCTTGGATATGCCGGTACTGTTACTCCCAGCGATACAAGTCAATATTCGTGCCGGACAGTTTCCGCGCGCTGAAGATAATGGTGTGACATATTTAAAAATTCCAGTCAATCAACTCTAAGCGTGGACTTTATAGTTTGAATCAGAATTTTTCAGACACTGCTGGCGACGAACGTTATAAGAATCACGCCAGCACTTGCTGCCTTGCATTCATAAATTGTTCAAACTCTGGCGCTGGCAATGGACGAGAAAAGTAATACCCTTGTACTTCAACGCAACCTTGTTGGCGTAAAAATTCCAGTTGCTCGGCCGTTTCAACACCTTCAGCAATCGTCCTTAAACCCAGACTTTTCGCCATGCCGATCACCGCGCTGACAATCGCTTTATCCTCTGGATCAGTGTGAATATCACGTACAAAGCTACGATCAATTTTCAATTTATATACTTTGAATTTTTTCAAATAACTCAGCGAAGAATAACCAGTACCAAAGTCATCAATAGACATGCGAACGCCACGTTCATAGAGCGTGTTCATAATGCTTATCGCGCCTTCTGGATCATGCGTGGCGACACTTTCAGTGAGCTCCAATTCAAGATACTTGGCATCGATGTTCGCCTCTATCAATATTCTGTTAATCGTATTCGGCAAATCTCCATGCCGGAATTGAACTGCCGATAAATTGACCGCCATACGCAAATCATCAAAACCTAGTTCATGCCACGCTTTCAGTTGCCGCATAGCGGTGCGTATCACCCATTCGCCAATAGGTAAGATCTGCCCGGTTTCTTCTGCCACAGGAATAAATTCATTCGGAGAAATACTGCCTAACTCAGGATGATTCCAACGTAACAAGGCTTCGATACCAATCACTCCACCATTCTCGATAGCTACTTGCGGCTGATAATGCAACGAGAGTTGATCGCGTTCCAATGCATAGCGCAATGCATTCACCAACTCGAGATGCCGTGCTGAGCGCGCTTGCATTTCTGGCGTGAAAAAGCGATAGGTATTACGACCCTCGCGTTTCGCACGATACATCGCTGCATCGGCATTTTTGGAGAGTGTTTCTAAATCAGTGCCATCAGCAGGAAATACTGCAATACCCATCGACGTCGTAATGTTGAGCTCAATTTCACCAATGCGATAAATCTGTTTAATCAGTTGCATGAGTTTCTGCACCACTACCTCGGTACCATTGGCATCAATGCCAGGCAACAACAACACAAATTCATCGCCGCCAAGACGCGCGATGGTATCCTCGGCCCGGAGCCGGCCCACCATACGTTTGGATAATTCCACTAATAAAGCATCACCAAAACTATGCCCCAAAGAATCATTGATATCTTTGAAATGATCAATATCAAAAAATACAACAGATATTGGTTCTTTAGATCGGGCTGAGCGACCCAACGCGAAGCGCGCCCGCTCTTCAAGTAAAGTCCGGTTAGCAACGCCCGTCAAAGCATCAAAATGGGCCAGATACTGGATGCGTTCTTCATTGCGTTTTTTCTCTGTAATATCTTCCTGAACAAATAGAAAATGGCTTATCTCTCCAAGCTCATCCCTGATCGGCGAAACCTGGATAAAATCGGTATGTTCGATATTTGAACGATCAAAATGTTTGAGTTCGGCGTGCCAACTCTTACCGTCTCGCAAACACCTCAACATTGCTTTATAGCTAGACCGTGAAGATTGATTTGACTGATGCAAGTCTGGCCGTTTACCCATCACTTCTTCAAGGGTTTTATCGCTGCTTTTTAAGAATGCGGCATTCACATACTCAATCTGAACCCGATGATTGGTAATAATAATAGCGTTAGAACTCTGCTCAACGGCCTGCGATAATTTACGTAAAGTTCCTTCTGACTTCTTACGCTCAATCGCGATTGAAATAAAGTGTGCGGCCATTTCCAGTAATTGAATTTGGAATGGCTGCGGCGTAGCCGGATTTTTATGATAAACAGCAAACGCACCTAAAATTGTCGAGCCTGACGAAAAAATGGGTTCTGACCAACAGGCACGCAATCCTGCTTGTTCAGTGAGTGCTGTATAAGGCGCCCAGAAAGGATGTGTCGACAAGTCTTCCGCGATCGTTCGATCCCCGGTAGCAATGGCATTTCCGCATGAGCCGACGCCTGGAGCGATTTCAAGCCCATCAATCGCCTGACAATAAAAATCTGGTAAATGCGGTGCTGCCCCCAATTGCAAATGGCGACCATTTTCGCTCACCAGCATAATCGAACATATGCTGCCGGGCATAATCAATTCTAATTTAAGGACAACATCACGCAATATCTCTGACAGCGACGAAGAACTAGTAATTTTTTCCAACATGTAGCTACGCAACGCATCGGCGCGTCGAGAATGATCGCGCGACTCTTCTAACTCGAATCGTGTCAACGCATGACTGACATCCAACGTCATTTCTAAGAGTAATTGACGTGAAGCATCATCAAAGGCATTCACCTGATCTAAAAATAAATTAAAGGTGCCAATCGCTTTGCCGTTTTTATGTAAAGGCAAAATCGCCATCGATTGCCAGCCGTAATTAGCACTGTATTCAAACCAGTGATAATCAACAATATCATTCAAAAAGTCCTGACACCACATCGGACTATCATTCATCAAAACAGTCGAAATCGGTCCTAACTGGCCATTACGATCTGGCTGTCTGGAAATTTTCAGTCCTTCCAGATATTCCTGGCCGTTGGCACCATAGAAGGCTGTCGGTGTAATTTCCAGTGTCTCTTCATTCACAAGCGCTATCCAAGCCATTCTCATGCCGCCATAGACGACAGCGTTCTGACAGATCTTCTCAAATAAATCTTGTTCAGAATGACTACGAACGATTGCCTGGTTACATTGGCTGAGGGCGTTATATAAACCCGTCAGACGCCGGTTTTTTTCGTTTATTTCGTAGTGTTTTAGTTCGGCCTTTGCTAATTTACTTTGTGTCAGCGCGATTGAGGCCTTAATGTTTCCTTCTTGATCGGCAGTAACTTCAATCGCCTGGCCAAAGTTTCCGCTCCCCAAATTTGCCAGCAAAGCATAAATGTCTTCCAGGGGCGCGCCAAGAGTCTCAGCAAGCGCGCGTCGGGCACGCCATAATAAACCGAGAAAAACCAGGCAAAAAAAGATAAAACAAATTCTTAAACGCGTGTTCCGCATCTGTGAGTCGGCAAGGGCATCGGCGGTGCGTTTATTCATTAATCGGTGCACTTCATCGATCGCGTGCATAATCGCTACCTTTGAGTGTTGGTAAGCAGCGTCATACAGAATATGTCTGGAGAAATCCCGCTCTTTAGAATGCTCCTCAGACACGGCATACAGATACATCGCATTACGCTCTGTAGCAGTTAACTCGTCGGAATCATTTTTTGCCTCGGCCAATTTTGAAAATTCTTCGTCGTTAAAACCAGATTGACGCATTAAATCGAGCAACGCTATAGCGACACCACCTTGGTATTGCGTGACAGCAGTACTGATTTCCTTTGAATTCAAATTTGACGAAAGATCCCAATAATTGATTTTATTTTTTACTGGTCGCGGCCGCTTACCATCGCGGATATCGAGAATTTGCTGATAATAAACTTGGTACCGAATATCACCTGTGGCCACGTAACTACGTGCCATATTGGTCAGGTCATCGGAAGATTGTCGTAACTCCTCAGAGAGAATATACGACTCAATCCGTTGTTCGGTCGCAAGATCCAGCTCTTTCTCCGAACGTAGATATAAAACTAGGACGATAGAGAACGATAGCATCGCAACGAGCAGCCACCAAAAACTACGCGTGTAAGCGGACAAGCTACGATGTGCAGGTTTAAGCTTCACTTAAAACCTCCTCTATGTCACCACAAATGTCAGAGCTTCTTTGGATATATGCGAACCAGAATGATGCGTGGACCGTTCATTTTTTTTACGACAGCGTCAAAATGTTCAAATTCGATTTTTTGCCCTTCGACGGGTAAATCACCCAGTTTTTGCATGATCAGACCACCGATCGACTCGACTTCGTCACTATCGAGATCAAAACCTAATGCCATGCCCAAGGTATATAACGGCAAACTGCCTTTACCAATCAAGGTACCATCATCGAGCAGTGTCCAGTCATTTTCATTTTGACGGAATTCATCTCTGATTTGTCCTACTAGAGCACTCAACAAATTGTCCAAGGTCAAAAAACCGACCGGCTTACTGCCTTTATGGCCAACGATCGCAAAGTGAGGTGCACCTTTTCTAAAGCGGCGAAACAATTCCAGTGCTGGCATCGTCGGAGGAACGTACTCGACCTGTCGTAAATGCTTACTCAAATCATCCAGGTTTTTGCCCGCCTGTTGCGCAAGAAATAAGTCTTTCAAGTGCAACATGCCCAATACGGTTTTTTCGTCGTCATCAAAATACGGATAGCGACTAAAGCGATTGCGTGCTGCCGTACTCATATTTTCTTCGAGCGTCATGCCCTTATACATCGCTGCGACTTCGTTAATCGGACGCATCAGGTCAGAAATCTCTAAACCACCAAAATCAAGCACCTGCGCCATGATGCTCCACTCATCGCGGGTCTCTTTGCTCCCGCCATGGCTACCACGCAAAATTAGCTTCAGTTCTTCCGGTGAATAATGACTATCGCTGCCATGTGCGACGTCGAGACCTATCCACTTCAACACCTTGTTAGAACTGGTATTAAGAAACCAGATTGCTGGATACATCGCCCAATAAAAAGCATACAACGCTGGTGCAGTCCATAGTGATACGCGTTCTGGCATACGAATTGCCATCGATTTCGGCGCTAATTCGCCGACCACGATATGTAAAAACGAGATCACAAAGAAAGCAAAGAAAAACGAAACACCGTGAATGATGTCAACGGATGTGATCCGAAACAGATCAAATAATGGCAGTAACAACCTGGCAAAAGCTGGCTCGCCGATCCATCCCAATCCCAATGAAGCAAGGGTAATGCCTAACTGGCACGCCGACAGGTAAGTATCAAGATGCTGATGCACTTTGACCAACAATCTACCCCGCAGGCCCGAACTTTTACCAATGCTGCGGACGCGCGTCTGGCGTATTTTTACCAGACCAAATTCAGCCGCTACAAAAAAACCGTTTAATAGCACCAATAAAAGAGCGGCTACCACCAAAAAAAAGTTATTCAACGCAAAACCCTAGTAACAAACATCACAACACTTTAGACTAAATTACATCATCACGCTCATAATTGGGTCGATTTACATCAAATCAAAGAACGTTTTTCGCGTTTTTAGGGTCATATGGACTCAATATGATTCAATAGGATTATGGAGGATGTTTTTGGTAAATGTGTCCCCATATACCGAAAATACAACTACCAGAATAAAGAAACGACCAACGCCAATGGCATTGATATCGGTTCTTGCATGCAATTAAAGCTTAGATCGGCGTTTGTAAGGATTTTTATAATAAAAAGATAATTTATTTCTTCACTATGTGCTACTCGTTTGTTGTTTAATTTTTTTTTATTTTTTTGTTTATTCTTTTGTTTATTTTTTTGTTTATTTATCATCTAATTCTTATAAATTCTTATTTGGTGCCTACAGGCGCTAAATCCCCCCTGCAAGTTGCCAATGACAGAACCAGATTGACCTTGCGCGAGGTTTGAAGGGAGAAAAATTGTCTTTAGATAAGATTTTGACTGAGATTCATCTCAGTGTATCAACGACACCAACTTACAACGATATTCGTTACGCGCGCGCATTGATTGCCCTGATACGTCCGCAGGAAGCAAGCGATGGGCAGCGTGCGACTGATAATCTGCGCGCGCTATGTTATGTCCTACGGCAAAATCCATCATGGCGCGCCAGCTTGCGCCAATACCTGATCCAGATGATCACAAGCCGCAAACTGGTGCATTTACTGACCGATACGGGCATTACCTTGACCAGTGGCTTTTGGGGGGCTGGTGCGCAGCGCTTGTTCAGCAAATTCTTACCGCCATTGGTGAACGACGACTACGTCAAAGACATTTTTGGACAATTATTTGATCGTCCTACTGACTACTTATGGGTCAATGCGGTTGCCGATGATATCTGGTGTGACCTCATCCACTGCATTGGCTTTCGTGCAAAACGAGCTCTGCATACCTACGCCGTTATTGCAAACGAAATCCTCAATGCGATCCAAGTCTTATCCTATCGAATTACAAATATAGGATTAGAAGCAGAATTAGTGCGCAACTATCCCGACATCGAAAAATTCGAGTCCCCATTTTTACGCCAAAACGATGGCATCAATGAATATGTTCTGCGTTATCGTGAGTGGCTAATCGATCATCACATAGCGCGCGATGATGCCAAGCAGATCGAAGTATTGCTTGAACAATGCGAAGAAATTGCCAGCCGCATACGTCGCAATGCCGCCGTTTCCGGGGTATCGGTCAGTTTAACCCGGCTATTGCTCCGTCTTGATCAAAGTATGGCTCGCTTACAGACTTTATTAAACTTACTCGACAGCCGCGCAACGCGAGATAGTATTCAAATTGGCACGGGATTATTTAAGGAATTAGTCACCGCGGACAATAAGCGTCACAGCCTGCGGGAGTTAATGCAAAGCAATACGGAACTGCTCTCGTTGCAAGTCACTGAGCGCGCTGGTCGAAGCGGTGAACACTATGTCGCTAACACCCGCCCGGAATGGTTCGCCATGTTGTATTCCGCCTTAGGCGCGGGATTCATTGTCGGCTTCATGGCCATGATTAAAATTTTGTTTGGCACGATTGCATTAGCACCATTTGGTTATGCCCTGCTATATAGCGCCAATTATTCATTTGGCTTTATGTTGGTGCACGTTTTGCATTTTACGATTGCGACCAAACAGCCAGCGATGACGGCTGCCTTGATCGCCAAGGCAATCGATGAAGGCAAACAAAAGCTCGATGAATTAGTCGAACTGATTGTAAGAGTGTTGCGTTCACAATTTATCGCCATTGTGGGCAATATCGGATTGGCAATGCCGACCGCCTTTGCCATTGCATGGGCGTGGCACGGTATCTGCGGTGAGCATCTGGTCAGTCCTGAAAAGGCACAACATTTGTTGCATGATCTGGATCCATTTGGCAGTCTGGCCTTACCGCATGCGGCGATTGCGGGAGTCTGCTTGTTTTTGTCAGGATTAATTTCAGGCTATTACGATAACAAGGCGAGTTATTCTCACATCCCTGCCCGGCTAAGACAACTGACATGGCTACGCAAGATTCTTGGCGAGCAACGTTTATTCAAAATGACGGACTACATAGGTAACAATTTGGGTGCCCTGGCCGGTAATTTCTTTTTTGGCATCATGCTTGGCTCAATCGGACAGTTAGGCAAATTCTTTGGTCTGCCTATCGATATTCGCCATATCACGTTCTCCAGCGCTAACTTTGCTTTTGCTTTGGCTGGCATGGACAATCACATGAGTTGGCAGCTCGCAACTTATTCAATATTTGGGATTATCCTGATTGGTCTGGTCAACCTGACCGTCAGCTTTAGCCTGGCGATGTTGGTCGCGTTACGTTCGCGGCGCGTGAGTTTTGGTCACGGTGGAAACTTGCTACGCTTACTGATGCGACGATTTTTTTCAGGCACCAGAGATTTCTTTTTACCAGCGAAGCCTGACCAACAATCACCTGACATTTAGACTTTTCTCAGATAAAAATTTGTTCAACAATGCCTTTTGAGAATAGGCTTAATGTAAGACGTAGTGAATGGCTTGACGCAAGTCAAGCCAGCTCTCGGGAAATGCTTTCAGCGAAATGACAAGCGTACAATCAGCGATTCTCCAATGATTGCCTGACGCCCAATATGACGATGACGAAGCCCAAGTCTATGCCCGCCCTGTCTAAACGTTTTGTGCCACACAGCATGATCGAAGATATATTGGCCATTATCACTGGCACTCTGTTTGTATCACTCGGTGTCGCTTTGTTCAATCAGGCGGGTCTACTGACCGGGGGCACCGCTGGTCTGGCATTTTTACTCCACTACCGCACAGGAATGCCTTTCGGGCTGATATTTTTTCTGATCAATTTGCCATTTTATTGGCTGGCGTGGAAGCGTATGGGCTGGAAATTTACGCTAAAAACGTTTTGCTCCGTCGCATTGGTATCGGTGCTTTCCGGTTTCCATTCTCATTTCTTGCAACTTATTAACGTCACGTTGTGGACACCGTTTTACATTGCCCTGATTGGCGGTCTATTGATGGGAGTCGGTTTTGTGGTGCTATTTCGCCATCAGGCTAGTCTAGGCGGCATTAATATTCTGGCATTGTATCTGCAACAGACCCGCGGCATTCGTGCCGGGAAACTCCAAATGGGACTAGATATAGGTATCGTTTTAGCATCACTGGCGGTCGTCACACCGATGGCTCTGGTCGCTTCCATACTCGGCGCATTTGCCTTGAACCTGGCAATCAGCCTGAATCATCGGCCAGGGCGTTACATCTCTGCGTAATTTTATGCAAATCGATCAGAGCGGTGTTTTACCTACTTTTGCCCACTTTTCAGGGCTGCCTCAACGTCGCTCAGAAAAGGAATGTGCAACGCAGCATGAGCGGTGTTGAGGCAGCCCTGTGGAATAAGCACTCTATTTCTGCAAAATTAGCCCGATTTAACGACCAATTTTGTGTAAAATCGAGCGACAAGGTCGCGCATTTTGCGAGCCTTCGCACCCAATAATAACTGACAACACACTAACATTACGGCACGACGCCACTGCTTTTTCCAGATGCTGCAGACGGCGTCTACAAATTGCACTAGCCCCGCGCCCAACACCAGAAAGTAAAACGATGAACAATGTAGTCATCAGCGGCACCGGCCTGTTCACTCCTTCCGAATCGATTTCTAACGAAGAACTCATTGCTTGTTTCAACGGTTACGTCCAGCAATTTAATGCAGAAAATGCCAACGCAATTGCGGCGGGTGAAGTAACTGCATTGGAAGAATCCAGCGTAGCGTTTATCGAAAAAGCGTCTGGTATTAAATCCCGGTATGTGATGAACAAAGACGGTGTGCTGGATATTAATCGCATGGTGCCGCGTATTCCGGAACGTAGTGATGACGAACCGTCAATAATGTGCGACATGGCGGTTGCTGCTGCAAAACAAGCATTGGAACGCGCCGGACGTACGGCAGCTGACGTCGATGCGGTGATCTGCGCGGCAAGTAATATGCAACGCGGTTATCCGGCGATGGCCGTCGAGATTCAAAATGCACTGGGAATTAATGGCTATGGCTACGATATTAATGTTGCCTGCTCTTCTGCAACGTTCGGTATTCAGGCGGCTGTCACTGCGATCCAAAGCGGTCAGGCGCGTGCCGTATTGGTGGTCAATCCTGAAATCACCAGCGGCCACTTAAACTGGCGCGATCGTGATAGCCATTTTATTTTTGGTGATGCTTGTACCGCAATTTTGATTGAACGCGCTGATCTCGCTACCTCGGCACATCAATTTGAAATTGTTGGCATGAAACTGAAGACGCAGTTTTCAAACAACATTCGTAATAACTTTGGCTTCTTGAATCGTGCCGATGAATCTGGCATTGGCAAACCAGACAAATTATTCCGTCAACAAGGGCGTAAAGTTTTCAAAGAAGTCTGTCCAATGGCCGCTGAGATGATTACCAGCACGGTAACGAATGCCTCACTGGCTGTGAACGATGTACGCCGTTTCTGGTTGCATCAGGCTAACTTGAATATGAACTTGCTGATCGCTCGTTTGATCCTGGGTCGTGACGCGACTACGGAAGAATCACCGACCATTCTCGATACCTACGCTAATACATCCTCCGCAGGTTCCATCATCGCATTTCACAAACATCAGGACGATCTTGCACCTGGCGCTATTGGTGTGATTTGTTCGTTTGGTGCGGGCTATTCCATTGGTTGCGTGGTCGTCAAAAAACTAAACTAAGCTGTTGCAAGTACTCCAAAACTGCGTAACAAAAAACGCCTTAAATCTGATGGTCTAAGGCGTTTTTTGTCTCAATTCACTTATGCTTTGAGTGCTTTTTCGAGCAATCCATGCAACTCATCAAACGAAGGCTCACCAAGATAGCGTTTTAAAATATTGCCTTGCTTGTCAATCACAAAAGTCGTTGGGGTCATTCTTACTTCGCCAAAGGCTTTTGCTAACTGACCGTCGACATCGAGTGCCACCTGAAAAGGTAGTTGGCGGGTTTCGACATAATTTAAAACATAGTTAGCTGGGTCGTCGCGCATTGCGACAGCAACGTATTCCAAGCCTTGGGCATGATATTGGTTATAGGTAGAGACCATCTTAGGCATCTCTGCAACACAAGTTGCACATGACGTCGCCCAAAAATTCACCATCACCACTTTTCCGCGCAAACTTTGCGCGCTGATTTTTTCGCCCTTCAGATTCGTGAAAGTCACATCAGGAATCGTCGTTTTAGCGGATAACGACTGAAAAAACAAAATACCCAATACGATCAACGCAGCAGCGGCGATGATGGCGAATAATCGAAATTTGTGCGGGGATGACGGTTCTAGCATGATTTCTTTCTGGCAAGAATAAGGTAAGGCTGATGCACTTTAATTGCCTCGTATTATAGAAGTTCAAGCAAAGCTTTGCTTGCGTCGTCGCAAACTTGACTGCCAATATCAGGTCTGCGGTGCGGTGATAGTTTTGCCAGCCACATGCGTGGTCAGGACAATGGCCGTTGATGTCGAACCAAAGGCATTTAATTCGTTAATGATACGTTGTAAATGTTCGACATCAGTGGCCAATACTCGCATGACGGCACCATCTTCGCCGGTCACAGTGTAGCAATCGATAATTTCCGGACAATTTGCCACATACTGCGCGTACGGCCGGCCCTGTTGGGTCGACAGACGTATCATTGCCGTGATCTGGTAGCCTAACGCTTTGGGGTTGATATCAGCGCGATAAGCACGAATTACCTCGGCCGCTTCCAGTCGCTTGATGCGTTCAGACACGGCGGGCTGGCTTAAATGAACCTGACGACCAATTTCTGCATGCGACATGCGGGCATCTTGTTGCAATAATTGCAGGATTTTTTGGTCAAATTGATCAATCTTGGGATTCATAAGGTTTTATCGTCATTTTCAATTGAATTCCATCATTCGCATCTGAATTGCTTATGAATCAGTATTCATTTGCGTGAAACTGCTTGTTAAAGTAGAGCTTACACTAAACTCTACTGGCTAGACGAAAATCATCATGGCAACCCATATCACCAAATCCCAGATCGCCGCGATTGCGCAAGAATATCAAACGCCTTGCTGGGCGTATGACGCTAGCATTATTCGTCAGCAAATCGGCCTGTTAAAACAATTTGATGTGATTCGTTTTGCACAAAAAGCTTCCAGCAACATTCATTTATTGCGTCTGATGCGCGTAGAAGGCGTGATGGTGGATTCAGTTTCACTGGGGGAGGTCGAACGTGCATTGATGGCAGGCTTTACACCAACGCACGACGCTGATCAGACGCATGCACAAATCGTGTTCACTGCCGATCTGCTGGATCGCCATGCATTGAAACGGGTAGTTGAGCTCAATATTCCGGTCAACTGCGGCTCACCAGACATGTTAAAACAATTGGGTGAAGCGCATCCCGGGCATCCGGTATGGTTACGCATCAATCCAGGCTTTGGTCATGGTCATAGCCGCAAAACCAATACCGGCGGCGAACAAAGCAAGCACGGCATCTGGTTTGAAGAATTACCAGAAGCCTATAAATTAATTGAACAATACGGTCTGCAACTCGTGGGCTTGCATATGCACATTGGTTCCGGCGTTGATTATGATCATTTGCAAAGTGTCTGTGATGCCATGATCAACCAGGTCAAACTGGCTGGACGTGATTTGCAAGCAATCTCTATCGGTGGTGGTTTGTCGATCCCGTATCGTGAGGGCGAAGCCATTGTCGATACGGCGCATTACTTCCAGATCTGGGATAAAGCACGTAAAGAAATCGAAACACTTCTGGGTCACAAAATCAGTATGGAAATCGAACCCGGGCGTTTTCTGGTGGCGCAATCTGGCATCTTGATTTCTGAATTACGCGCACAAAAGCAAAGCGGGAATAACTTTTTTGCGTTGGTCGACGCTGGCTTTAATGACCTCGCCCGTCCCGCCATGTATGGCAGCTTCCACCGCATTAGCGCTCACGCTCCAGATGGTGCGCCGCGCACTAATGACTTACGCGCCAGCGTGGTTGCCGGACCTTTGTGCGAATCGGGAGACGTGTTTACGCAAGAAGAAGGCGGCGTGTTGACGTCGCAGGATTTGCCAGCATGTGAGGTCGGAGATTTGTTTGTTTTCCATGATACCGGCGCGTACGGCGCCAGCATGTCATCAAATTACAATTCACGTCCGTTGATTCCGGAAGTGTTGGTTGATGGCGACCAGATCAAACAGATTCGCCGTCGACAAACGATACAAGAATTGATTGCACTAGAACTATAAGGATCACAATCAAATTCAATATCAATATCAATATCAATATCAAGTACGCCCAACCATAAAAATAAGGGCACAAAAAAGCCTGATACCGACATGCATCGGCATCAGGCTTTTTAAATTTTTCAGACTCGGTGTTGCGTCGGCTTTATCAGGAAACGACGCCGCAAATCATACGCATACCGCCACCACCTAAAGGCGCTGGATGATCACTGTGGTTGTCACCCCCGGCATGGACCATCATTGCATGACCGACTAAGTCCGCCGCTTTCAGGCGTGGCGCCAGAACGGGGTAAGTTGCTTTACCGTCTGCCGTCACAAACAAGGCAGGCAAATCACCTTTATGACCTTTACCATAAGGCCCCAGATGTTCATTGGTTTTTTCTGGGTCCCAGTGACCACCGGCCGCCAATGCTGGCGTCGCAACACCATTATTCAAGCCAGGTGCGCAGGATGGATTGGCATGCACATGAAAACCATGCACGCCGGCAGGTAATCCACTCAGATCCGGCGTGATCAATAAACCATATGCGGTATCTTCCAAAGTGACTTTACCAGCCGGGCCAACAGCGCCATTTGCATCAACAAATTGCAATTCCACAGTTTGTGCTTGTGCCAGACCAGCCAATAGTGCGCTCGCCAATACGCATAATTTCAGTGAAGATGACATGCTTACTCCTGCTAAAGAAAAGTGAGATTGAGTGTGAATTCTATGCAAACGCCACCGCAAGCAATTCAGGTCAGGCATTGCAGGCACTCACTATACCTGTTTTTGCTTAAAGCGTTTGTTCCGGCAAACTGGCCGATCTGGAGCCTGGCAGCGGCAGATTATCGGCGGCACGATAGGTAAACACCATAGAAAACTTGGTCGCCGCCGTCTGGTTTTTACCTGCAGCATGAAACAAATTACTATGGAACAATAAAACGTCGCCCTGATTCAAAGCGACCGGTACCGCCTGCGCTAACAATGCTTGATTTTGAGGCAGATCCGTCCGCAAAAATTGGGCGGGGTCTAGCTGCTCAGCCTCAATGTGAACCTGATGTGAACCAGGAATCACTAACAGGCAGCCATTTTCTACCGTCTCATCACGCAGCGCCAACCATGACGACACCAATTCAGCTCGCTGAAAATTCCAATAGCGACTATCGCGATGCCAGCCAGTGGCGGTGGAATATTGTGGTTGCTTGGTCATGATGCAATTGTGATGTACTTGTGACATCAGCGCACCGTCGCCTAACAATTGGTGCAAAGGCACGGACAAAGTTTCTCCGGTTGCCCAATGCGCCAGTAGCGGATCACGCGCATACGCCTGCAACAACCGCCGGGCAGTGTGACCGCCCTCAGCCTGGCGCGACACCGGTGCTCCCGGGTAACGTGTATCAGCTTCATATTCTATCGGCAACACATGGTCTGCCAATTGTTGTTCGGCATAAGCAATGACTTGCTCGCAAAATGCGGGGGGGGCAGCCTGGCCTAAGACCAAAAAACCCTGCGTCTGAAATTCTTGTAATTGAGCGGTACTCAGCATGACTTCTGCCATTTCATATAAGCACAAAACGCTATTGTGCCACGTGCAATAGAAGGCAATAGGTAACAGATCAAATTCTATCCATACTATTGATGCATAACAGTAGCGCATTGCAATACTGCATACCGATCACACAACTGGTATTTTTGCAGCGCATCAAAAATGCGGCATAATAGGTATTGAAACCGATTCCGTGCTCAATTTACGTTAGATTTGCGCTTTAATTCGCCCGCGTTGCCACTTGCTACCACAAGTTCGCTTCTCTATTAGCCTGACCCTCAAACTGGATCAGACGGCGGTTGCCCAACTTGCCTCCGCCGCTACCCTGCCTGCGCGTTGCACCGTTGATTTCATGCGTAACCCGGAATACCCCGAATTCTATTTTTACCTAAAACATCATGACACAAACCATTTTAGAAAATATCAATGTCAGTTCGTTTGACAACATGCCCACCCCGGAAGAATTACACGCCCGCTTACCGCTCAGCGATCTGGCAGGTGATGTCGTCGAACAAAGCCGCGAGGCACTGCGCAACATCCTTGAACGTAAAGATAATCGCCTGTTTGTCGTCGTTGGTCCATGTTCAATTCATGACCCGGTAGCCGGTCTGGACTACGCCCGTCGTCTGAAAGCCTTACAAGAAGAAGTCAAAGATGTGATGCTGTTAGTGATGCGTGTGTATTTTGAAAAACCACGCACCACGACTGGCTGGAAAGGCTATATCAACGACCCTGACATGGATGACTCTTTCCGCGTTGATCAGGGTATGGAAAAAGCCCGCAAATTTTTGCTTGATGTCTGCGAACTAGGTTTGCCAACCGGCACTGAAGCACTGGATCCGATTTCACCACAATATCTCGGTGATCTGATTGCCTGGACAGCGATCGGTGCGCGCACCACGGAATCACAAACACACCGCGAAATGTCGTCGGGCTTATCGACGCCAGTCGGTTTTAAAAACGGTACTGACGGCGATATCAGCATTGCGATTAATGCGATTTTATCCGCGTCGCATCCACATTCGTTCCTCGGTCTGAATGGTCAGGGGCGTGTCTCTATCGTCCGCACCAGCGGCAATCAATATGGCCATGTGGTATTACGCGGCGGCGGTGATCGGCCTAACTACGATACGGTCTCGGTTGCAATGGCACAGCAAGCGTTGATCAAAGCCAAACTGCCACCAAACATCGTAGTCGATTGCTCACACGCAAATAGCTATAAAAAGCCAGAATTACAACCCCTGGTGATGGCTGATGTCATCAATCAAATTGCTAACGGCAACGATAATATCGTCGGCGTGATGATTGAATCCAATATCGTTGCTGGCAATCAATCGATTCCAGCAGATCTGAGCCAACTCAAATACGGCTGCTCAGTCACAGACGCTTGCGTCGATTGGGCAACGACTGAAAATATGTTGCGTGAAGCGGCTGGCAGATTGCGCAATAACTAAATTTTCAATATCCAATTATCATCCCCTAATATTGATGCGCCTCGTGGCTGCTTTTTGACCTGAGAGGCGCATGGATGTTAGGGGATTATTTTTTTCTCTTTCCTGCCAGCGACGCACACGCGCTTTTGCTGATATACCAAGACTTTTTCATTATCAAATCTAAGAGGCAATAATTTTTAAGCCTGCTGTAGAGCGGATTAATGAGATTTGAATTTCTCACAGCCGCTTCTTGCAATGTGTATTATTGTAGTGATACACTTGTACACCATGTTATACGATATACAAACATCCTCCCCAATTCCCATCTACCGACAGATCGTCGAGCAGGTGCAGCGTCTGATCGCCAGCGGCCAGTTGCTGCCAAATGACGACTTGCCTTCGGTAAGGGCAGTAGCGTTGCATTTTGCGATTAACCCGATGACTGTCAGCAAGGCCTACAGCATGCTCGAAACTGCCGGCAGCATCGTCCGCAAGCGTGGCGTGGGGATGGCCGTCGCTTATCAGCAAAATGTGTCCAGCAACGAAGACAAGCTGGAACTATTACGTCCGTCTTTAGAAGCCGCTGCCCAGGTTGCCGCTCAACTGGGAATTCCGGTAGCAGAAGCACAAGCTTTATTCCTGGCTTGTCTGCAAGATACCAAGCAAAAAGAGAAAGGTGAATCACATGAATGATCTGGAAATTATTGTTCAAGCGAAAAATTTGAGTCTTTATCACCCACGCGGGGCGGCTTTTGAAAACATCGATCTGGCAATCCCAACGGGCGCGGTAGTTGGATTAGTGGGTCGTAATGGTGCAGGTAAAAGCAGCTTGCTACAAGCCTTGGTTGGTTTGCGTGAACCGAATAGTGGCAGTTCGTCACTGTTTGGTTGTTCATCCCTGGATCTCAACGACGATGTGCGTGAACGTCTTGGTTACGTCGCACAAACGCCAGATGTATTTGAATGGATGACCGCCTACGAACATTTACGTGAAATCGGCAAAGCCTATGCGCGCTGGGATGAAGACCGCTGCATGCGACTCGCCTGTCGGATGAACTTACCGCTGACGACACAAGTAGGCAAATTATCTGGTGGTGACCAACAAAAACTGTCGTTTGTATTGGCACTCGCGCATGACCCGGATTTGCTCATTCTTGACGAGCCCGTCTCCAACCTCGATCCGATCAGCCGCCGTGAATTTATGTTGGCGATGTTTGGCGATCTGGCGAATGAACAACAAGCGGAACGTGAGCGCACTGTAATTATTTCCAGCCATTTGCTCAATGATCTGGAACGCGTCGTCAGCCATGTTGCCTTTATGCGCGACGGGCATCTGCAAGCCTTTGATAGCTGGGACGCGATGTTGGAATTTTATCGTCTGGTGCCAGCGAGTGACGACATTAATCCTTCGGTGATCATCAGCAAGAACGAAAAAGAAGCAAGCTGCATCGTCGACATCCGCCTTCAACCTGAATTGGCAGAACGCGGCAAGGCATTGACGCTTGATGAACTGTTTTTGGAGTTGAATGCATGAAAGGCATCGCCAGAGAGAATCTCATCGCCACTGTACTGAATTTTTTCCTGTCCACTGGAATCTTTTTGGCAGTGCTGTTAATCATGATTATTCGGGTTATTCAGCAAAGGACAATGGATACGGATCTTGGCATGATCTTCACTGGGTTGTTCTGTTTTGTGCTGACGATTCGCATCTTAATCGCAATAGCGCATCTGGCATCAGTTTCACGCGTTCTGCAACACCAAATCACGCCGAAAAATCTTTGGCAAGCAAGTCTGAAAAGTGAATGTCAGACTTTGCTCAGAGATTACCTTGTTGCGGCAAGCACACTGATTGTCCACTTTCTGATCGCCGCTCCGACTTCCTTGATTTTTTCATTGATGCTGATGTCTTTGAGCTGTGTACTGAGTGTGATGTTCGGATTGGCAAATAATGGCTTCTTGAATTTGAAATGGCAACGCATCATACTTTTTCTGTACGGCTTAGCGATCATAACGCTGTTAGCATCTCGCACGACAACAATAGTATTCAATAGCTTGCATCAAATTTCAACCGTATTACTTTTAGTTATTGCGGCCTTGATGCCCGCTATGCTGATATGGCAAATTAAGCGTCCGGTTGATCGATTACTTGTGAACGTCAGCACCACCGAGACAAGCACACCAGGCTTACTCGAACGAATTCGTCGTGAAATCAAACGCTATACGCTAATTCAAACGAAGATGAATCAAGGCGCAACGAATTTTGTATTCAATAACTTTCTGTTCAATCCCTTCCTGTCTGTCTACGTTCCAGTTTTATTATCAAAACCGCTTCACGTGAGTCTTAGTGGTGAAACGGGTGTTAGCGGCTCAAGATTATTCCTGATGTTCGCATTGACGGTCATGATGTCAAACCAGCTAATGGTGCGCGATGTGCATTGGCGTTATCTCCTTAGACCAGGTGGTTTAGAGCGTAAAAACCTTGCTAGTAATATTCTATTTTCCACACTAAGAGTGCAATGCACGGCGTATTTATTGTTAGTCTGCTTAGCTCTGACGATAGGCTTCCTGATCGCACCGCAATGGACCTACGAAGCACTTCTTGATGTACCACGTTATTGGCGAATTCCATTTGAATGGGTTGCCATGTTCACTCTCGCTATATCTCCCTCATTGATGAAAAAGTGGTTCAGAATAGCTTTTCTAATTATGCTAAGTGCAGTTTTTATCTACTGGCTCATCCACCTACCAACATTTTCGAATAAACAAGAGTGGGTACTATTTCCTGCAAATTATATCTATATCGCTGGTCTGATGTTATTTAGCTTTTGCACAATGCGCATCAATAACCGCCAATGGACTGCCCGTTTGTTATTTGAGAAATTAAAATAATTGTTGAAGCCAAAGACATTAGCAATTCAATATTTTATAGGCAAAAAATATGAAAACCTCCTTCGTTCCGGCGTATCAATTAAGTGCAGACTCGATACGTCTGCGCCCTGATAACACAGCGAGCAATTTTGTTTTGTACGCATTTTTTACCGTCGTCATAGCGATCGTCGTATTGACAGGATTATTCAGTGCTCAAAACACAACATATACAGATGATATGTATCAGCTATCACAGTACATCAGTTTTACAATTGCGCTGATATTAGCGATGCGGGTCCGAACGCAAATAGCATATCTCTCGCAAATTGCTAGGGTATTAAGAAGCAAGCAAATCCCACAACGTATCTGGCAAGAATGTGTACAAGGGATTTTATTTGAACTACTCCGACACACGACGATTGCAAGCTGCATTTTAGGAACGGCATTTCTGTTTCCTTACTCGCCATGGTCGTTCGCTATGCCCGCTGTACTTATTGCCATTGTAAATAGTCTGGTTCTAGTAATAGCTTTGATGCATTACGGCTTCTTTCTAACTAAGATGAGTACATGGATTAACAGCGCTATTTTGATTTTCATCATTCTCATTTCGTCCGATGGACATGTTCGGAGCTTCGTTGAGCAATTAAATCTGCTTTCAACAAACGTACTTATTGGTTTAGCCTTGATATGGCCAATCTTATTAATTTTTTTACAAAAACAATTAAACAGACGCATTCCTGTTTGCAAGGAAGTCATAATTATCAAACTATGGAAAAGTTTACAAAAACACTTAAAGAGATATTCAGCAATAAAGAATGTAGTAGGTACACAGTATAAAAAAGGAACCATAGTTTCACTGAGTAGTATGATGTCTGGCCTCTTGTTATTTGGGCTGTTTTTACCAAATATTTTCAATGAAGTGTCCGCTCAAGATAAGACTCCTTTCCATATTTTTTTACTTTTCATCTACAGCTTGGTGCTCACAAACTTCTTAATTGTTAAAGATATTCAATGGCGTTATTTTCTCATCCCTGGAAAAGTCCAACAGCGAAAACTTGCTAATAACATCTTATTTTCCTCAATCGAAATCCATTCTTTGGTTCTAGTCATTGGTGTGTTGATAAATCAGGGTATTGCCATCATCTATAATAAAAATAATTTCTTCATTTTCGTACACGATTTACCAACTTATTGGCTGTTACCGTTTGAATGGATATTCGTCAATACAATTGCAATTTTTTTTGCGAGTTTTAACAAGCCAGGTATGCCAGCAAAAACAAAACTTTTTTTATACATCTTGATAGGCGGGGGGTTAATATATTTGACAATCCGTTTTCTGAATACACCACTATTTCATGTCGGCCCATTCTATGCAGGATGCTTACTCGCTCTCAGCTACCTGCTGATGCGTATCAATAATCGCCGCTGGAATAGTGAGCTACTGCTCATGCGAATCAACTTAGCATAGGATTTGATGAAGTACAGTGAGCAACAAAAAAACGAGGCATAAGGTGCCTCGTTTTTTTAACTTTAGTTAAATCTACAGCGCCCGCAAACGCCGCATACATTCAACATAAGCCTGCTGAATCTCGGTCTGTGCAATATGGCGACCTTCTTGCACGATGCGCTTACCAGCGACGTACACATCGCGCACCAGATTATCGTTACCTGCAAAGATCCACGTATTGAGGACTGCGCTACTTGCCAGCCCGGCCAGATTGGGATGTTGGTCATCGAGAATCAGCATATCGGCGCGATAGCCGCTGGCGAGTTGTCCGACCTGACGGCCACTGGCTTGTGCCCCGCCTTGTAATGCGTGCTGCCACAAGAAATCGCCAACCTGACGTTGCGTAGCAGCGCTGGCGATATTGCGGCCTTGCAAGCGCAAACGCTGACCGTATTCGAGCCAGCGCAATTCTTCCACCGGACTTTGCGAGACGTGGCTGTCACTGCCAATACCGAAACGCCCACCAGCGGCGATGTAATCTGGCAGGTCAAAAAATCCATCACCCAGATTGCCTTCTGTGGTGGTGCAAATGCCGGCGACGGCGGCACTGGCGGCGATGCCTCGCACTTCTGCTTTAGTCAAATGCGTCGCATGCACCAGACACCAGCGCTGATCAACTAGACCCGTTTCCAATAATAATTCCACCGGGCGCTTGCCAGTCGCGGCAAGGCAGGCATCGACTTCTTTGGTTTGTTCCGCGATATGGATATGCAAAGGCCGTTGTGCTGGCAGCGCTGCATGGACTTCGCGGATTTGCCCTATGCTGGCCGCGCGTAGCGAATGCGGGGCGACGCCGACTTCAATTTGAGCACTGCGCTCTGCGTCCAAATTTTCTACCAATCGCAAAATATCATCGACAGAAGTCTTGAAACGACGTTGATCATCGCGCAAAGCTTGCGCATTAAAATCGGCATAGCTGTACAACACCGGCAACATGGTGATGCCAATGCCAGTTTGGGTGGCGGCAGCAATCACACGCTGCGCCATTTCTGCCGGACGTGCATACCAACTACCATCGATTGCTCTGTGCAAATAATGGAATTCGCACACCGAGGTATAACCCTGGCGCAGACATTCCATATACAGCTGCGCCGCAATCGCTTGTATTTGTTCTGGGGTGATGTGCAATGCATAGCGATACATCAGATCGCGCCAGGTCCAGAAACTATCTTTGGATTCGCCCGCCATTTCGGTCATGCCAGCCATAGCACGTTGAAATGCATGTGAATGCAAATTAGTCATTCCCGGCACAACAAATTCGGCTTGTGTTTCTCCAGTGCGCACTTGGGCGGCGACTTCAATCTCAGTTAAAGCACCAGCGGCATCCCAATGCAGGCGTACATTTTTTGTCCATCCCTGCGGCAGGTAAGCATTTACTGCAAATAGGCTTTGCTGGCTCATTTGGACACTCCTTGCTGTGCCCAATTCAGACAAGTTTGCAACGCTTGTTTAAGCACCGGTTGCACCCGCTGGGCAAGGTCAGGGCGATACGCAAACGGAGCGGTTTCATTCATGTACACGCATTGGCTCATTTCCAATTGCACCGCATGAATGTTGCGCTGTGGCTGACCATAATGACGCGTGATATAGCCACCTTTAAAACGGCCATTAAAAATATGCGTGTAAGCCTGATTTTCAATCGATTGTGCCAACGTCTGTTGCAGCGCTTCTTGCAAACCACTGGCGCAGGATTTTTGATCTGCGGTACCGAAGTTCAGGTCTGGCAATGTGCCGTCAAAAAAGCGCGGCACCACCGATGCAATCGAGTGCGCGTCCCATAAAACGACGTGTCCGTGGATGCTTAAGAGTCGCTCTAATTCTGCATTTAATTGTTGATGATACGGTTGCCAGTAAGTCGCAATACGGCGCTCCACTTCGGCTTGATCCGGTAGATTCTCAACCGCGTAGAGTGGATTTTTGTCGAAAGTATCTACGGGACATAAGCCTGTCGTATCTTGTCCTGGATACAGATTTGCGTTGTCGGGCGCGCGATTGAGGTCTATCACATAACGTGAATATTCGGCAATGATGGTCGATGCGCCAAGCTCATCAACCATGTTATAGAGCAAGGGCAAATGCCAGTCCGTATCGGCTTTCAATTCTGAAATCGGCAACATTTGTGCGGCAACTTCTGGCGCGATGGTCGTGCCTACATGCGGCATGGAAATCAGTAGCGGCACGCTGCCGGCTTTAAAATGGAAAGAAGGATGCATAGCGAGTTCTCCGTTTTGGTCTTTTAGTTTTTACGATTGCAGGTTTTTTTATTGTAGGTTTTTTATTATAGGTTTTACTCTTGAAGCACGCGGCTGATGCCATGCGCGGCCGTCACCGTCATGTGGATTAGATCATTGTGGCGGCTCGCCGCACGCGCCGCTGGTGCCATTAAGGACAAGGTGGCGATCACTTGATGTTTGCCAGAAAAAATAGGGGCACTGACACCCCAGACGCCATCATCAATTTCGTTTTCGCTGGTAGCGTAGCCTTGCTGACGTATCAGTTGCAAGCTACGTTCTAGCGTAGACCTATCGTGTTGTTCTTGCTGAGGTGCATTGGTGCCAATCTCTACGAAATGTTGATCGAGGTGTTGCTGACGAGTTTGATCAGGCAAAAAAGCGAGAAGTGCTTTGGCTGATGCACCCCGCACAGTAGAATTGGTACGCCCTTTTGCAAATGAACAGCGCAATGCTTGCTGGCTTTCTTGCATATCCAGACAGATCACTTGGCCATCCAGATAACAAAGCAGGCCAACGCTTTCACCGGAACGTTCAACCAGTTGCTCAATATCCGCGCGTGCTGCTTGCATGAGCCATGAGTGCTGATCAAAACCATGTGCTAATTGCACCGCTAACGGCCCTGGCTCATACAAACCACTACGCGCATGCTCTTGCACCCAGCCCCATTTTTTTAATGCCGCCAGATGGCGGTAAATGGTACTCAGCGGCAATCCCGTTTGCGCCACCAAATCACGTGCAGACATCGGCTGCCCTTGTCGGGCAACACATGCCAACACATGCAACACGCGCTCACTGGTTGCTACCGTTGCGGCTGAACTCAGACTCATAAAAACCAATACCAACAAATGAATTTAGTCTGTCCATGCTAGCACTTCATGGGAAAAGCTCAAGCCTTAATTCTCATTGTATGGGAATTAATGAAAATTTAATGAGAACCTGATGCAAACTTAAGGAGATCATGTGGCGAGATTCCCCTGCTACCGCAAGTGAGCGAAGGAACTCAAAAAAACGGTCTAGCACACCGTGGTTTCCATCATGCCAACTTGCCCCCAGCCTTTCCCTGGCCAGTACTTAACGCGAAAATGCGCCGTTGTTCCACAACTTAAGAAACTGTTTCCCTTAGAAATGGGTCCCCGGGTGGCATTAAATTCAAAGATATTTCCTTGCTGTTCAAATTGATTGACGCGCAAAAATCCGCTCGGTAGGGTGTATTTTTCTGGTTCTGGAAGTTCACTGAGCGGTATCGCTTTACCCAATTCTTTCAAGGCATTTTGTGCAGGTAAAGGCAGGTTTTCATTGTAGGTGATCATCAAATCCTTGTTATACCCAACAGTGCGCAGAGCCACTCTGGCCGCATTGCGCCATGCAGCGACGTTCATATTGGTATAAGTTTCTGCGTTGGTCTTGGACGAGCATAGAACACTCGCCATGATCATAATAAAAACCAATTTTTTCATATTTCAATGGTCTCAAAAATGCAGGTCAGATAGGGTGCATGCAACCTACAAAATATTCTTAAGCGCGATCACCGCGCAGGTAGCATCCGAGTTACTCGCCCTGCAGATAAATTTCTACACGCTCTTTACCTTTGGCTTTATTTTCGCGTTTCAAACGGAGAGGGCCAATCTCTCCTGTGCTGCGCACATGTGTGCCGCCACAGGGGACGCGTGAGAAACCTTCGATTTCCCAATAACGACGCTCGTTTTCTTCGTCGTCATAGCCGATATGGATGGGAACATTGTCGGCAATAATTTGATTGGCCTTTTGCGTGATCTCTGGCAGCAATGGTGCGATGCTTTGCGGCCACGCAAAATCAATTCTTGCCTTGTTTTGAGCGATATGTGCGCCGACTTTATCGACGCCGTTCAAAGCTTTATAAAACAACTCCAACACTAGTTCGGCGGCGAAATGCAGACGCATTAAGCGATAACGCCGCACCCAATCAACCTCGATGAGCACTTGCTGACCGACGTAGAAGCCGTGATCATCTGGCAAAGTGTAAATGATGCCGCGTTCTTGTTTGCGGGCAGCGATGACTGGCAAGCCACCTATTGTGCCGTGGTCACTTTCTTGTCCGCCGGAAAATGCGAAGAAAATCGTTGCATCCAATTGAATCTCTGCGCCATTAATATCAGCAACGCGTGCCATTAATTGCGTGCAATAAGGATCAGACCAGAAGCATTTTTTTGTCATGGCATAGATTGCATAGATTGGCGGGTTGCTCCCACTCTACATCGGGGCTGGCTTTTGGTCTAATTTTTACCGTAGGCCGCATTTTGGCAATTGCGCACCTCTTGCGCGGGAAATTCTGCTTTCAGCGCGTCGAATTTGGCTTTCTCATCAATATTTAATGCCCGTAATTGATACGAAAATTTATTCGTCGTCACCGTGCGCGGCATGATTTTCGCGGTATGAACGCCTTTGGCAATTAAGGCATTCAGATGCTGTTTGGCGCCTTCTTCGGTTTTAAACACACCCAATGATATGCCCCAACGCAAAGGGCCTTGGTCTTGAATCACAAAGAAGTCGGTGACGTTAATACGCTTTAATTCGCTCACTTTTCTATCCGCACCTTCTTTGCTTCCTTGTGAAGGGATATACACCATATGCGTGGCGGAATCACTGACGTTCAAGCGTGACTGCCGGTCACCCAGAGCAAGGTCTTTTAGCTTTGCTTCAAATTTAGGCACCTCAGTCTGTAAAAAATTGCCGATTTCCAGGCAAGCGGTAATTTCATCCTTTTTTTCTGGAGGTGGTGCAACGGGTGCGAGCGCCACACTGGCAGGAACTTGCCGCAGTTGATTCACGTGATGCTGCTGCTTGAGTTTTTCCGGCTCGCGGGTTTCCAAAGGCCAGTTTCCTAACAAGCCAAAATTAAACGCCAGAACGACGGCATTAACAACCAACAGAAACCAGAAAAAAAATCGCAACATGATAGTAATTGGATGAAATCAGCTTGGGTTCGATTGTGCCACGACAAAGAGTCCCGTCAAGACCAGATTAGCGATATGTTCACATTGAAATGACAGATGTGGCAAAAGATACGGTGCGGCACCACCAGAAATGAGACAAATGACCGTTTCTGCTTGTTTTTTTTGCAGCAGATGGTATGCCAGCGTAATAGCGCCTGCCTGGGCATGAATACAACCGCTCACAATCGCTTGATCAGTATTGTCGGCAAATGGTTGATCAACTTGGATGCTTTCAGCGACCTGCGGCAATTGTGCGGTATTACGGGCGAGTGATTCTGCCATCAGCTTAAGCCCCGGTAATATCATGCCACCAGAAAATTCTGCCCGGGCGCTTACCGCATCGACCGTCGTCGCGGTGCCACAAGTGGCAACGATGACGTGTTGAGATGGATAGAGATACGTCGCTGCAATCGCCGACGCAAAGCGATCGCAGCCAAGTTGTTGCGGGTTTGCATAGCTGTTTCTCACGCCAGCACACGCCTTCTGTGAGGCGAACCACTCCGGCTGTAATCCGGGAAATGCTTGTGCTAATAAAGTGGTTAAGCGCGCTTTAACTTCTGTCCCGGCAACGTTCGATATCAAGATTTTAGAGATAGGGTGCTGCTGCCAGGCGGACACCAATTGATCGGTCTGATCATGCGCTACGGAAGTGATGATGCGCCATTGCGGCTTGGACGGCGCCGGCGGCTGTTGACTATCCGGAATACCCCATTTTATGCGGGTATTTCCCGCGTCTATCAGTAATAGCATTTGACTTTTCTCGTTTATTCAACAGGTCGTAAGGATACGTCACCTGCCACAATAGCTACTTGCCCGCTGATCGTCTGCAACACCAGACGCCCTGCCACATCGACACCCAGTGCGACGCCTGTTTGTATCGTTTGCCCTTGATCGATGATGCTGACTTCCTGATTTGCATACGCATGGAGCTTATTCCAGCGTTCTGAAAAGGCGGTGAACCCTTCACGTTCGAATTGATCGAATGCCCTCGCCAACGCATTCAGCAAGGTGGCGGTCAAGGCATTTCTATCCATACGCGCTAACCACGGCGCTTCGGCGATGGGGCGCCCGATTGAGGCTTCGAACGAATCCGATACCAGTAAGTTTAAACCTATACCGGTAACGATCCAGGTGCCACCGTCTTTTTTTGTAGCACTCTCGATCAAAATTCCGGCGAGTTTTTTGCCGTCCCGCAGAATGTCGTTCGGCCATTTTAATTGCACCGGCAAATCCAGACTATGCAAGACCTCAGCCAATGCAACGCCGACTGCTAACGGCAAGCCCATTAATTCATGCGCCGACTTCGCCATTGGCCAGGCGATGGAGAACATTAACATACTCCCCGCCTCAGAACTCCAGCGACGACCAGCACGTCCACGGCCTGCCGTCTGGTGTACGGCAAGGCGGCATACAGGTCTTTGCAGAGCCGTCAGACGTGCCATCAGATCGCTATTAGTCGAGCCAGTTTCTGGTACGACTTCGATATCCAGCAACATGCCAAACGCATCGCGCAATGCAGTTATTTTGTTGGCATCGAGTACTACATTGGGGTGACTTATTTGTTCGGACATGTGGGATAAGAATTAAATTGCGCAACGGTGCCATGATACCTTTATGGGGTCTTTGTGTCGTCACTCTTCTTTGCGTGGCAATCGTTTCTCGCAGCCTGGTTGTCGCGCAGGACGGGCGTAATCCGCCCGATTGAGTATCTGTATTCACGGCAATGTCGCTGTTGATTTTCACTGCTTTAGACAAAGCAATGAGTGCTTCATGGAAAACGGATCAGAAAATGTCGTTGTCTGAGCGCAGCGAGTTTCGACAGTTTCCCGTTTCACGTGACGCGCTAATTGTGCCGACACGCAGTGACGGCACCCGCAGTGTAAAGTCTTAGCGTCCCCTTCAGCGTCGCCTTCTTTGGCTTACCTTTCTTGGCGAAGCAAGAAAGGTAAGTGGCTGCCGAGCCACATCAGGCTTTGTTCTACAAAGAGCGATCAATTTATATTAAAAATGAAGCAACAATGGCGCAAAAAGTAAGACATCAGGATAGTCTTGGATAACAGTATCGACAGACATAAAAAAAAGCACCACAGAATGAACTGCGGTGCCTTTTTCAGATTACTTCGGAGGAGCTTAAGCTTCGCCTTCAGTCACATCAGAGGCTGCAACTTCAGGGGCTGGAGAGAAAATCGCTTTTTCTGCATCCAACATCGCTTGACGCTCATCCGCTTCCCAAGTTTCTTTCAACTTGCGAGCGCGGTGGAATGCCAGACCTGTACCTGCTGGGATCAGACGACCAACGATGACGTTTTCTTTCAAGCCACGCAGACCATCTTTTTTGCCCATAATCGCTGCTTCGGTCAGAACACGTGTGGTTTCCTGGAAAGAAGCCGCAGAGATGAACGAGTCAGTCGACAAGGACGCTTTGGTAATACCCAACAAGATATTTTCGTAAGTTGCAGGGATACCGCCAGCAGCAGTCACGCGATCGTTTTCACCTAACAGGTCAGAACGTTCAACTTGTTCACCAACGATGTAATTTGCATCGCCTGGATTAACCACAACAACGCGACGCAACATCTGACGTACGATCACTTCAATGTGCTTGTCATTAATCTTAACGCCTTGCAAACGGTACACGTCTTGAACTTCGTCAACGATGTAACGTGCCAGCGCTTCGATACCCAACAAACGCAGGATGTCTTGTGGATCGGCTGGGCCGTCAACAATCATCTCACCCTTGTTCACCACCTGGCCGTCATGCACCAGAACTTGTTTGTCTTTGGTGATCAGGAACTCGTGTTTCTCGCCGTCCATGTCGGTGATTTCCAGACGTTGCTTACCTTTGGTTTCTTTACCAAACGCGACCGTACCAGTTACCTCAGCCAACATACCTGCATCTTTTGGTGAACGTGCTTCGAACAATTCAGCAACGCGTGGGAGACCACCGGTAATATCACGTGTTTTTTGTGATTCAGTCGGGATACGCGCCAATACTTCACCAACGTGAACTTGCTGACCGTCTTTTACGGTAATCAGCGCGCCCACCTGGAAGCCGATCGTTACTGCGTGTTCGGTACCAGAAATCTTGACTTCTTCACCTTGTTCGTTCAACAGCTTCACCTGTGGACGCAGTGTTTTACCTGCTGCGCTACCACGACGTTTCGCATCGATCGCTACCAGTGTCGACAAGCCGGTGACTTCATCAACCTGCTTCGCAACGGTCACGCCTTCTTCGACGTTTTCGAATTTCACAGTACCGGTGTATTCAGTAATGATCGGACGTGTCAAAGGATCCCATGTTGCCAATGCTGTACCAGCTTTGATCACCATGCCATCTTTAACGATCAATGTTGCACCGTAAGGTACTTTATGACGTTCGCGCTCACGACCGTGGTCGTCAGTGATCAGGACTTCACCGGAACGGGAAATCACGATCTGATCTCCTTTACCGTTGGTCACATAACGCATTGTCGCTGTGAAACGGATCGTACCGTTGGATTTTGCTTCAACCGAAGAAGCCACTGCTGCACGAGATGCTGCACCACCGATGTGGAACGTACGCATTGTCAACTGTGTACCTGGTTCACCGATGGACTGCGCAGCGATAACACCCACTGCTTCACCAGCATTGACCATCGAGCCGCGACCCAGATCACGACCGTAGCACATAGCGCACAGACCGTAACGTGTGTCACATGTCAGTGGTGTACGGACTTTCACTTCATCGATGCCCAGACGTTCGATTTCTTCTACAGAAGTTTCATCGAGCAAGGTACCTGCTTCGTACAATGTTTCTTGTGTTTCTGGATTAACGATATCGTTTGCTGCAACGCGACCCAGGATCAATTCACGCAAAGGCACGTTAACTTCACCGCCCTCAACGATCGCTTTCATGGAGGAGCCGTTTGCTGTTCCGCAATCGTCTTCTACCACAACCAGATCTTGTGTAACGTCAACCAGACGACGTGTCAGGTAACCTGAGTTCGCTGTTTTCAACGCCGTATCTGCCAGACCTTTACGCGCACCGTGAGTGGAAATAAAGTACTGCAAAACGTTCAGACCCTCGCGGAAGTTCGCGGTAATCGGTGTTTCGATAATCGAACCATCCGGTTTCGCCATCAGACCACGCATACCTGCCAACTGACGAATCTGTGCTGCAGAACCACGCGCACCGGAGTCAGCCATCATGTAAATCGCATTGAATGATTCTTGTGTGCCGACAGTACCGTCACGACGAGTCACTGGCTCTACTTTGAGCTGTTCCATCATGGCTTTACCGACTTCATCACCAGTTTTGCCCCAGATATCGACCACTTTATTGTAACGTTCACCCGCAGTCACCAGACCGGACGCGTATTGCTGTTCGATCTGCTTCACTTCGTGTTCTGCTGTTGCCAACAGAGTGACTTTTTGTGGTGGTACTAACATGTCATCGATACAGATGGAGATACCAGCGCGTGTCGCCAGGCGGAAACCCATTTGCATCAATTGATCGGCAAAGACGACCGTTGCGCGCAGACCGCACTTACGGAAGGAGGTATCGATCAGTTTAGAAATTTCTTTTTTCTTCAACGCACGGTTCAGTACGGTGAATGGCAAGCCTTTTGGCAGAATTTCTGACAAGATCGCGCGACCAACGGTGGTTTCGTAACGTTTGATCGTTTTAACGAATTCACCAGTGACTGGATCTTTTGGATATTCTGTAATACGCACTGTCACGCGCGTTGCCAGTTCCACTTCTTTGTTGTCCCAGGCACGCAACGCTTCAGATACGTCAGGGAACATCATGCCCTCGCCCTTGCCGTTGATGGCTTCGCGAGAACCGTGATACAGACCCAAAACGATATCTTGTGAAGGCACGATAGACGGTTCGCCGTTGGACGGGAACAGAATATTGTTGGATGCCAGCATCAATGTGCGTGCTTCCATCTGTGCTTCGATAGACAAAGGAACGTGAACCGCCATCTGATCACCGTCGAAGTCGGCATTGAACGCCGCACAAACGAGTGGGTGCAACTGGATCGCTTTACCTTCAATCAATACTGGCTCAAACGCTTGAATACCCAAACGGTGCAATGTAGGTGCACGGTTCAACATGATTGGATGTTCGCGAATGACTTCTTCCAGAATATCCCAAACGACAGGTTCTTGGATTTCAACCAGTTTTTTCGCTGCTTTGATCGTTGTTGCCAGACCCATCAATTCCAGTTTATTGAAAATAAATGGTTTGAACAGTTCTAATGCCATCAATTTTGGCAGACCGCACTGATGCAATTTCAGTTGTGGACCCACCACGATAACGGAACGACCGGAGTAATCAACACGTTTACCCAACAAGTTCTGACGGAAACGACCGCCTTTACCTTTGATCATCTCAGCCAGAGATTTCAATGGACGCTTGTTCGCGCCTGTCATGGCTTTGCCGCGACGACCGTTATCGAGCAAGGAGTCAACCGCTTCTTGCAACATACGCTTTTCGTTGCGTGTGATGATTTCTGGTGCGCGCAATTCCATCAGGCGCTTCAGACGGTTGTTACGGTTAATCACGCGGCGATACAAATCGTTCAGATCGGATGTCGCAAAACGACCACCATCCAGCGGTACCAATGGACGCAACTCTGGCGGCAACACTGGCAATACTTCCATGATCATCCAGTCTGGCTTGATGCCAGAACGTTGGAACGCTTCCAACACTTTTAAGCGCTTCGCGTATTTTTTGATCTTGGCTTCAGATTTGGATTCTTTGAGTTCTGTACGCAATGTTTCTGCATCACGATCGATGTCGATAGAGCGCAGCAATTCACGGATACCTTCTGCACCCATGAACGCAGTGAATTCATCGCCATGTTCTTCGTATTTTGCAGCGTAGTCATCTTCAGACATGATCTGGCATTTTTTCAGCGGCGTCATACCCGGGTCGGTCACAACGTATGCTTCAAAGTACAGAACGCGTTCGATATCGCGCAATGTCATGTCGAGCACCATACCCAAACGGGATGGCAGGGATTTCAGGAACCAGATGTGTGCGGTTGGGGATGCCAGTTCAATGTGGCCCATGCGTTCACGACGCACTTTAGCCAATGTCACTTCAACGCCGCATTTTTCGCAAATCACACCACGGTGTTTCAAACGCTTGTATTTACCACACAAGCATTCGTAATCTTTGATTGGGCCAAAAATTTTGGCGCAAAACAGGCCATCGCGCTCAGGTTTGAACGTACGGTAGTTGATGGTTTCCGGCTTTTTAACTTCGCCATAGGACCAGGAACGGATTTTATCCGGTGACGCCAGACCAATTTTGATCGCGTCAAATTGTTCGTTTGGTTGGACTTGCTTGAAAAGATCGAGCAGGGCTTTCATGTATATCACTCCAGTAAAGCGCTTGAAAACGCTTGGTGGCTGAATGGTGCTGCAACAGAAGGTCTTTCGCCTTACCCTGTTCGCATAAACGGGAGAGCCGGGTCTTACGACGCTGGTTCCGCTCATACCGGGAACGAAAATCCGCTTCCAAACTGCTGGCTAGCTGAATGACCAACGCCCGAAGCGAATTCGGGCGATGGTTTTAGTACTAAATTCTCACTACTATCTAAATACTATCTACTTCTTCAGAACACCTGCCGCATCCCTGTAAAAGGCGCGGCAAGCTTCTGTTTTTACTAATTAATTGCGTTCGAGGTCGATGTCGATACCCAAGGAACGAATCTCTTTGACCAACACGTTGAACGATTCTGGCATGCCAGCGTCGATCACGTGATCGCCCTTAACGAGATTTTCGTACACTTTAGTACGTCCATTGACGTCATCGGACTTGACTGTCAACATCTCTTGCAAGACATAAGACGCGCCGTATGCTTCCAGTGCCCAAACTTCCATCTCACCGAAACGCTGACCACCGAACTGTGCTTTACCGCCCAATGGTTGTTGAGTAACCAGAGAGTAAGGACCAGTCGAACGGGCATGCATTTTATCATCAACCAGATGATGCAGCTTGAGAACGTGCATGTAACCCAGAGTTACCTTACGTTCAAACGCTTCACCAGTACGGCCGTCAAACAGTGTTACCTGATTTTTCGACGGTGTCATACCCAGTTGTTGCGCGATATGGTCAGGGAACGCCAGATCCAGCATGCGACGGATTTCACTTTCGTGCGCACCGTCAAACACTGGCGTAGCAAACGGAACACCGTTTTTCAGGTTGTTCGTCAATTCCAGGATCTCAGCATCAGAGAAGCCGTCGATGTCTTCCTTTTTACCAGATTCGTTATAAATCTTTTTCAGGAATTCACGCAGTTCTTCTACTTTTGCTTTTGCTTTCAGCATTTCGCCGATACGTAAGCCCAAACCTTTAGCAGCCCAACCCAGATGGACTTCCAGAACCTGACCAACGTTCATCCGTGATGGAACACCCAATGGGTTCAACACGATGTCCGCTGGAGTACCGTCAGCCATGTATGGCATGTCTTCGATAGGAACGATGCGAGAAACCACACCCTTATTACCGTGACGACCCGCCATCTTGTCACCTGGTTGCAAGCGACGTTTAACAGCCAGGTACACCTTGACCATTTTTTGTACGCCTGGTGGCAACTCATCGCCTTGTGTCAACTTGGTGCGTTTTTCTTCGAACGCTAAATCAAACTGATGACGTTTCTCAGCGATAGAATCTTTCATCGCAACCAATGCATTCGCTGCGTCGTCTGATGCCAGACGAATGTCGAACCAGTGGTATTTGTCGATGCTCGCCAGATACTCTTTCGTGATCTTGCTGCCTTTTGCCAGTTTAGCTGGACCGCCATCAGCGATCTTGCCATCTAACATACGTTCCAGACGCTCAAATGCATCGCCTTCAACAATACGCAACTGATCGTTCAGATCGAGGCGATAGCGCTTCAATTCATCATCGATAATTTGTTGTGCACGTTTGTCGCGTTGGATGCCTTCGCGTGTGAACACTTGAACGTCAATGACGGTACCAACCATGCCTGAAGGCACGCGCAGGGAGGTGTCTTTTACGTCAGATGCTTTTTCACCGAAAATTGCGCGCAACAGTTTTTCTTCTGGTGTCAGCTGAGTTTCACCTTTTGGTGTCACTTTACCGACCAGTGTGTCGCCAGCGGTCACTTCTGCACCGATGTAGACGATACCGGATTCATCCAGACGTGCTAATTGGTTTTCAGCCAGGTTAGAGATATCACGTGTGATTTCTTCCGCGCCCAACTTTGTGTCACGAGCAACAACCGACAACTCTTCGATATGAATCGATGTGTAGCGATCATCAGCAACGACTTTTTCGGAGATCAGGATCGAATCTTCGAAGTTATAGCCGTTCCATGGCATAAACGCGACCAGCATGTTTTGGCCCAGCGCCAATTCACCCATGTCTGTTGACGCGCCGTCAGCCAATACGTCACCTTTAGCAACCACGTCGCCGACTTTAACGATAGGACGTTGGTTGATGTTGGTATTCTGGTTGGAACGTGTGTACTTGATCAAATTGTAGATATCGACACCAACTTCACCAGCTTGCGCTTCAGCGTCGTTGACACGAATAACAATACGACCTGCATCGATGTAATCGACTTTACCGCCACGCAATGCTTGTACCGTTGTACCGGAGTCAACTGCGACGGTACGTTCGATACCAGTACCGACGAATGCTTTTTCTGGACGCAAGCAAGGAACAGCCTGACGTTGCATGTTGGCACCCATCAATGCACGGTTCGCATCATCGTGTTCCAGGAACGGAATCAAGGATGCCGCAACAGAAACCACCTGACCAGTTGCCACGTCCATGTACTGTACGCGCTCTGGAGAAACCAGAATTGTTTCACCAGCCTGACGGGAAGAAACCAATTCATCCGTCAATGTACCAGCGCCGTCGATCGTTGCATTCGCCTGAGCGATGATGTAACGACCTTCTTCGATAGCAGACAGGTAATCGATCTGGTTAGTGATCTTGCTGTCGACAACTTTACGGTATGGTGTTTCCAGGAAACCGTACTCGTTCAAACGAGCGTACAACGCCAGCGAGTTGATCAAACCAATGTTTGGTCCCTCTGGAGTTTCAATCGGGCAAACGCGACCGTAGTGAGTTGGGTGAACGTCACGTACTTCAAAGCCAGCACGCTCACGTGTCAAACCACCAGGTCCCAGTGCGGAAATACGACGCTTATGCGTGATCTCGGACAATGGGTTTGTCTGATCCATAAACTGAGACAATTGTGAAGAACCGAAGAATTCACGAATTGCAGCAGAAATTGGTTTTGAGTTGATCAGATCGTGCGGCATCAGGTTATCGGCTTCAGCCTGACCCAGACGCTCTTTCACAGCACGTTCTACACGTACCAGACCAGCACGGAATTGATTCTCAGCCAGCTCACCAACGCAACGAACGCGACGGTTACCTAAGTGATCAATATCATCGACTTCGCCGCGACCATTGCGCAACTCAACCAAGATTTTAATCACGGCCAACACGTCTTCGTTCGACAATGTCATGGCACCAGTCAATTCATCGCGGCCAATACGGCGGTTGAATTTCATACGGCCCACGGCGGACAAGTCGTAACGTTCTTCGCTGTAGAACAAACCATTGAACAAAGCTTCAACGGAATCTTCTGTTGGCGGTTCGCCAGGACGCATCATGCGGTAGATCGCTACACGGGCAGCCATCTGGTCTGCTGTGTCATCTGCACGCAAAGTCTGGGAGATATAAGCACCCTGATCCAGATCATTGGTGTACAGCGTTTGGATATCTGTCACATTGGCTTCACGCAGACGGCCTAACAATTCTTCTGTCAGTTCATCATTGGCGTTCGCAATCACTTCGCCGGTATCAGCGTCGATGATGTTTTTAGCAATTACGCGACCTAACAGATAGTCTTCAGGCACGGAGATGTGCTTGATGCCACCCGCTTCGATTTCGCGTACGTGCTTCGCATTGATCCGCTTGTCTTTCGCAACGATCAGTTTGCCTGACTTGTCAGCGATATCGAAACGTGCAACTTCACCACGCAAGCGTTCAGCGACGAATTCCATTTCTGCGCCATCGTTGTGCAGATTAAAATTATCAAAGACGAAGAAGTTAGCCAGGATCTGTTCGTTGCTCATGCCGATAGCACGCAACAAAATTGTCACTGGCATCTTACGACGGCGATCGATACGGAAGAATAAGATATCTTTCGGATCGAATTCGAAATCCAGCCATGAACCACGGTAAGGAATGATACGTGCTGAGAACAGCAACTTACCGGAAGAATGCGTTTTACCGCGGTCATGTTCAAAGAACACACCCGGAGAACGATGCAACTGGGAAACAATCACACGCTCGGTACCGTTAACAACGAAAGAACCAGTGGTTGTCATCAAAGGCAATTCGCCCATGTAGACTTCTTGTTCTTTCATTTCTTTAACGACAGGCTTGGTCGGGGATTCTTTATCCAGGATCACCAGACGCACTTTCGCACGCAAAGGTGACGCATAGGTCAGACCACGCAGTTGACATTCCTTGACGTCAAATGCCGGATCGCCTAAAACGTAAGATAAGAATTCGAGACGAGCGAATCCATTGTGTGAAACGATAGGGAAAATCGAAGTGAAGGCCGACTGCAGACCCTCATTTTTTCGGTTTGCCGGTGTTCTGTCTTCTTGCAAAAAGCTTTGATACGACTCGATTTGAGTCGCCAGCAAGAACGGAACGTTGTGGACGTTGGCGCGCTTCGCAAAAGATTTACGAATACGCTTCTTCTCAGTAAATGAGTAGTGCATGGACACTCCGTGAGTGACAAGGAAGGATGGAGAATTCAGGATTCCTGTCACAAAATTAAATCAACCCTGCGACAAAAAACCTCAAGTCTCAGCCCTCGGTCTTAATAAACAGCAAAACAACCCTGAACGACAAAGAAGCCAAAGAGGAATCTTCTCTTTCGAGAGGATTCCTGCTTTTGACCCTGGCAAATCCGAAGATTTGCCATGTACAGCATTACTTGATTTCTGCTTTCGCGCCAGCTTCTTCCAATTTCTTTTTAGCTGCTTCAGCATCAGCTTTAGAAACTGCTTCTTTAACTGTTTTTGGTGCGCCATCAACTACGTCTTTAGCTTCTTTCAAGCCCAGACCAGTCAATTCACGAACTGCTTTAATTACGCCAACTTTGTTCGCGCCAACTTCAGCCAGAATTACGTTGAATTCTGTTTGTTCTTCAGCAGCAGCAGCACCAGCACCAGCAGCAGCTGGACCAGCGGACATTGCAGCAGCGGAAACGCCAAATTTTTCTTCGAAAGCTTTAACCAGGTCGTTCAGGTCCATTACGGACATCGCGCCTACGGCTTCCAGGATATCTTCTTTGCTAATTGCCATTTGAAACTCCAATTTATTAATTACATTGATTCGGTATTTGACAGAAAGTTCTTATTCTGCGGCGGCTTCAGTAGCTTCAGCTACTGGTGCTGCTGGAGAATCGGATTCTTTCTTTGCGGAAAGTGCTGCCAGAGCACGTGCGAATGCAGATACAGGAGCCTGCATCATACCCAACACTTGTGCCAACAGTACTTCACGCGCAGGAATGCTTGCCAATGCGACAACGCCAGCTTTATCCAGCGATTTGCCTGCATAGTTACCCGCTTTAACAACCAGTTTGTCATTGCCTTTTGCAAAGTCTTGAACGACTTTAGCAGCAGCAACAGCATCGTCCGAGATCGCATAGATCAACGGGCCGGTCATTTCAGAAGCGAGACTTGCAAATACAGTTCCCTCAACAGCGCGACGTGCGAGTGTGTTTTTCAACACGCGCATGTAGACGCCTTGAGCACGTGCAGAAGCACGTAATTGCGTCAAATGACCGACCTGGATGCCACGATATTCAGCCACGACGATAGTCTGAGCAGTTGCTACTTTTGCAGAGACTTCAGCGACGACGGCTTTTTTGTCATTCAGATTGAGACTCACGGTCAACCTCCATTAATGATACTCAGTCGGTGCATCGGAATGATGTACTTCCCTCATATCGTTTCGAACACGGCGTCCGAAGTTAGGAGTTTCACTGGCGAACCAGTATTCACTACAAAACTTGCTCGGGTACACCATCTGCGTTGGGCTCTGTCGATTACTCTCCAGATGTTTAACTTAAACCTTGATTTAAGCCCCACGGTCTTTGACACTCTGGATGTTTATTTCCAAACATCCAGCCCAAAGATGCGCCCTATGCTTTTCAGCACAGGGACTTAATTTTTTGCTTAGCCCAGATTTGCGTGATCAACACGTACGCCTGCACCCATCGTCGATGAGATAGAGACTTTACGCAGATACACACCTTTGCTGGATGCTGGTTTAGCTTTGTTCAATGCTTCGATCAGCGCAACCAGGTTTGATTTCAAATCACCATCAGCGAAAGATTTACGGCCGATAGTTGTATGAATAATACCTGCTTTGTCTGTACGATATTGAACTTGACCAGCTTTAGCATTTTTAACTGCTGTTGCTACGTCAGGAGTTACTGTACCAACTTTCGGGTTAGGCATCAGACCACGTGGACCCAAAACTTGACCCAATGTACCAACGATACGCATAGTGTCTGGAGAAGCGATCACAACGTCGAATGGCATATCGCCACCTTTGATGCGTTCAGCCAAATCTTCCATACCAACGATATCTGCACCAGCTGCTTTAGCTTCTTCAGCTTTTGCGCCTTGTGCGAATACGGCTACGCGTACAGTTTTACCTGTACCAGCTGGCAATACAACCGCGCCACGAACAACTTGATCAGATTTCTTAGGATCAACACCGAGTTGTACAGAAACGTCGATAGATTCGTTGAATTTTGCTGTAGCGCATTCTTTGATCAACGCGATAGCGTTATCAAATGGATACACTTTCAGACGATCAACCTTAGTTGCGAGCAACTTTGCTTTTTTAGATAACTTAGCCATTACAGACCCTCCACCGTGATGCCCATAGAGCGAGCTGAACCAGCGATTGTACGCACTGCTGCGTCCATATCAGCTGCTGTCAAATCAGCGCGTTTTACGGTCGCGATTTCTTCAGCTTGCGCACGAGTGATCTTACCAACTTTGTCAGTATGCGGCTTAGCAGAGCCTTTAGTGATACCAGCTGCTTTTTTGATCATGTATGTTGCCGGTGGCGTCTTCATCACGAATGTGAAAGACTTGTCAGCAAATGCGGTGATCACAACAGGAATCGGCATACCTGGTTCCATACCTTGGGTCTGTGCATTAAATGCTTTGCAGAATTCCATGATATTCAAACCACGTTGACCCAATGCTGGACCAATCGGTGGGGATGGATTTGCTTTACCAGCTGGCACTTGCAGCTTGATAAAACCAATAATTTTCTTTGCCATGTTTGGCTCCTTCATTAATTGAGTAGTAGCGCCCAACAACATCATTCCATGCTGCCAGGCTCCTCTGCCTGCTTACCGACCAGTTTTTAAAATTTCTTTTAACGTACCGATCAACGTTTTTTACTGCATTATTTATGACGAGACGCTCAGACTTTCTCCACCTGAGCGAATTCCAACTCCACTGGTGTAGCACGACCAAAGATCGTTACTGTCACACGTACTTTAGATTTTTCGTAATTCACTTCTTCAACGTTGCCATTGAAATCTGTGAATGGACCTTCTTTGATACGGACAACTTCACCAACTTCATACAATACTTTTGGTCTTGGTTTCTCAACACCATCTTGCATCTGCTGCAAAATCTTATCCACTTCGTGCTGAGGAATCGGTGATGGCTTATTCGATTTGCCACCGATAAAACCTGTCACTTTGCTCGTGTTTTTCACCAAGTGCCATGTGTCGTCAGTCATTTCCATTTCAACAAACACATAACTTGGGAACAAACGACGCTCGGTCACTGCTTTACGACCATTGCGAACTTCAATTACTTCTTCTGTTGGCACTAAAATGCGCCCAAACAGATCTTGCATTTCTGCACGCTCTATACGTTCCAATAAAGCACGGTGAACACTTTTCTCCATGCCCGAATACGCATGCACTGCGTACCATTTTTTAGCACTTTTAGGTACAGACACCTCTGGCGCTGTACCTTGTTCGTCTTCCTGAATGTTATCGCTCATTATTTTTTCCATCCGAGGATTACGTCATACAACAAGAACTCTAGAAACTTATCAGTTCCCCAGAGAAATATCGCCATAACCAAAACAAAGCCGAACACAACAGCTGTAATTTGACCAGCTTCTTTACGTGTAGGCCAAACCACCTTTTTGGTTTCGCGAACAGCTTCTTTTGCAAATTCTACAAAATTTCTGCCCATCTCAGAGACAGCAATCAATCCAGCAGCAATTGCCAAACCTACTACTAGCGCAGCAACCCGAACCCAGGTGGACTGACCAGCAAGAATATAAAAAGCAGCAATTCCCGAAACCAGCGCAGCAACTGCCAAGATGACCTTATATTTGTCATTGGAAGTACTTACAGTTTGTACGGAATGATTAGACATACTTAATTTACTTTCGGTGCCCTGCGGCCTTGATGGTGGCAGGGGCGGTAGGAATCGAACCTACAACCTTCGGTTTTGGAGACCGACGCTCTGCCAATTGAGCTACACCCCTACTGCTTGTTACCACTTGATCAATATAGCGACCTTGGCAAGTCGCTATATTGTTTTACCACTTAATTTATTACTCGATGATCTTAGCAACAACGCCCGCACCAACAGTACGACCGCCTTCACGGATAGCGAAGCGCAAGCCTTCTTCCATCGCGATCGGGTTGATCAGTTTTACTGTGATAGATACGTTATCACCTGGCATTACCATTTCTTTGTCTTTTGGCAACTCGATCGAACCAGTTACGTCCGTTG
>NZ_JBMPPH010000031.1:0-52477 GCF_049340285.1 Undibacterium sp. SXout20W
ATGGGCGATGAACAGCTTAAATCATCGTCCCAGAAAATGTCTCGGCTTCAAAACGCCGCACCAAGTATTTATGAAGCAGTTACAATCGCATCAACATGTGGTTGCACTTCGAAATTGAATCCGCCAAGTCTAATTCACCACAAAAAATCGACTATATACTTTTTCTAAGCAATTTATAAATACGCACGCCTTGCATGGCAAGCCCCCCTATGCTAATTAATACGGTGGTCGCCCTCTCATTAAATTCGCCAATCGATTTATCTCAATTACCTACTACCTTATGAAAATTATTCAAAAATACATTTTAGCTGCCACGTTTTTAATTACCACATCAATGGGTGTACTTAGTGTTGCGCAGGCACGAACACCACTCGTTTTATTAACGGACTTTGGACAGGCTGATGGTGCCGTTTCGGCGATGCGTGGAGTGGCATTTGGGGTTGATCCGCAACTAAATATTTCTGACCTTAGCCATCAAATTCCGACCTACGATATTTGGATCGCCGCTTATCGTCTGTACCAAACCGCCAACTACTGGCCGCAAGGAACAGTATTTGTGACTGTTGTTGATCCTGGTGTTGGGACGGAACGAAAATCCATCGTTTTGAAAACAAAGAATGGACGATATTTTGTTGGTCCTAATAATGGTTTATACACATTAATTGCTGAGCGAGACGGGATTGCTGAGATCAGAGAAATCGATGAGAAAGTGAATCGACTGCCAGGATCAGCCGATAGTTACACCTTTCACGGCCGTGATGTGTATGCATACACTGGAGCAAGATTAGCGGGCGACATTATTAAATTTGAAGACGTCGGTCCAGTGCTTGATCCTGTCATATTAACAAAAATTGACTACCAAAAAGCCAACCGCAGCGGTAACACTTTGCGAGGCAATATCCCGGTGTTAGATGTTAACTATGGCAATGTCTGGACGAACATCCCGAAATCCACATTGGATCAATTGTCGATCAATGCTGGCGATAAGTTGCAGGTTAGCATTTTTCATAAAGATAAAAAAATAAGCACGCTGGTTTTACCATTTGAAAACTCATTTGGCGGCGTCAAGGTTGGAAAACCGCTGGCGTATGTAAATAGTCTGCTCAATTTTTCATTGGCGATTAATCAAGGCGATTTTGCTAAAAAATATCATGTTGAGTCTGGTGCAGACTGGCATATCCAAGTTGAAAAATCAGCTTCTTCAAACAAATAGCAGAATTCTTTTCATCGCAAATCAAGTTGCTGCCATGATTTCAGTTCGATCACAGCAGCGACTTCAGTTGCTCTTAAAAGTAAACTTTTTGTCAGGAAATTTCCCAGAAATTTCATCTAGTGATCGACAGATTTTACCAACGAACTGACTATCTAAAAACGCTCCTAAGCGAATTACATCATGCTGATTATTAAAAATCGAATCCTTCGCCAAGCGCTCGCCGCTGCAGGTTTGCTCGCCTTCTATACGCCGAGTATCTACGCCAATGATCAGGGCAGCGAAACTGGTGCGGCGACGATCTCTATTATTGGATCACGTGCTAAAGCACGCTCCTTGTTCGATAGCGATGTACCTATCGATATTTTCACGGCAAAGGACCTCGAACGAGCAGGCAACACGGGAGAATTAGGTCAGTTGTTACAGAACTTGTCGCCATCCATCAACATGCCCAAGGCTTCGGCTAGCGGCACATCCGACACAATACGCACCATACAATTACGTGGCTTAGCGCCAGATGAAGTATTGATTCTGGTCAACGGCAAACGCTGGCATCCAAACGCGACCATGGATCAGGAAGGATTATTTCAAGGTACAGTGTCGGTCGATCTGAATGCGCTCCCAGTCAGTGCCATCGAAAGAATTGAAATCTTACGTGATGGTGCCGGGTCTCAGTATGGAAGCGATGCGGTTGCCGGTGTCATTAATATCGTCTTGAAAAAAGCGTCAAGCGGCACCGATACTTATGTGTCATATGGCGGCAATCACACCAACTTTTCGCCCTTAAATAAAACCATCACTGACGGGCAAAATTTTCAGGTGGGCGTTAATACAGGTTTGAAAATTGGCGACAAGGGCTACGTGCGTTTTGGGTTTGATTACCAGGATAAAAATGGCACGAATCGTGCAGGGCCATCGGCTGATTCTTCCTATAATGGCACGCCAGCGGATGAAGCGTTGGTCGGAAAAGTATTATTCAAATCTGGTGACCCACAACTGTATAACACCAATTTATTCTTTAACGGCGCACTTCCGTTATCCGACGACGTCGAGCTTTATTCATTCGCCACATATAATCAACGTCGCTCGCTGGGCATTGGTTTTTTCCGCTGGCCGGGTGACCCTGGTAATGTGCTAGCCGTGTATCCGAATGGCTTTTTACCTGTTAGCGTGAATCGTAGTAACGACTTTGGGGCGGTGGTTGGTGCACGCGGTGAGGTAGGTGAATGGAATCTCGATGTCAGCTTGCGGCTGGGTCGGAACTACTTCAGCTACGATCTTGAAAACACAATTAATTCATCACTGGATGGCGCCAGCCCGACACGCTTCCATTTGGCAAATTTCATCTCAACACAGCAAGGGATTAATATCGATGTTCATCGCAGCTTTGACGGTATTTTACCAACGCCGTTAAACGTCGCCATTGGTGCTGAATCACAACGCGACGCCTACCGCACTGAAGCTGGCGATCCGGCTTCGTATTTAGCTGGATCTGACACTAACGGCCTGCCGGGTGCTCAAGGTGACCCGGGTTTGCAGCCCTCGGACACGGTCAATTTGTCGCGCTATAACAAATCAGCGTATATCAATGTGGACAGTGATTTGAGCAAACATTTGTTGCTTGGTGTCGCGGCACGATATTCAAACATTGGCGATATCGGCGGCAAAGCGACTGGTAAAGTGTCTTTCCGCTATAAATTTTCGCCTGATTTTCTGGTGCGCGGTTCCATCTCGAATAGTTTTCGCGCACCAGAATTAGCGCAGGTTGGCTTTCGGAATACCGTATTAGGGTTTAATTCTGCGGGTCAATTGTCAAATGTAGCTTTGGTTCCTGCGACGGACCCTCTCGCACAAGGGCAAGGCGCGCAAGCCTTGAAGCCAGAATCGTCTGTCAACGAGACATTAGGGCTGGCATATCGCGCTCCGGATGGTACTTATCTGACACTTGATGCGTATCAAATCAAGCTCAAAGACAGAATCGCACTGTCGAGTCCGATTAGTATCAATGACCCTAACTATCCGACGCTGAACGCTGTTAATTTCTTGACGAATGGTCTTGATACGACAACCAAGGGCATCGAGACCGTAGTGCAACGAGATGTTGCTTTGGCTGATAGCAAACTTAGTCTGACCGCAGCTTTAAACTACAACCACAACAATCTTGATTCGGTACGTACAGGTATCGGCGGCACGCCATTATTCAATGCAAAGACCTTGTATGACTTAATGCATGCAACACCTAAAACAAAATTAGTTTTATCCGGTGATTGGCAAGTCAATCAATGGAACATCAACGGTCGGCTCACTCGTTATGGAACATTGTCTGTGATGTCTTATGACCCATCCAGCGCACCGTTTGAGTTTGATGCTGCCTGGACCTTGGATCTGGAAGCAAAATATACTTTAAATAAAACGACATCCATTTTGGTTGGTGCCAATAATTTAACGGACAAATATCCAACGCGCACGACTAATCCCAACGACAGTTATTCTGGCGCTTTTCCTTATAATTATGTATCACCTATCGGTATTAACGGACGGTATTTATATGCACGTTTGAATCATCAATTTTAAGAGAAATGAAGATATTTCCGCTGCCAGGTTATGCGTCTCTCCCGTTCTCAGGAGAAGTGTTCTAACGTAATGCTCCCCTCAATCGCGAGTGGGAGCGTGAGCGGGCGCGGGAGCGGAAAGGCACGGGTTCTTATGCATTTGTAGTTCTCATTCAACAATGGCCGATATAATGGGCAATATGACGGCCACTTCCCGGTTTACAATCGAAGCTGGTGTCACTATTTCATTCCAATCTATGGAGTCCTGATGAACTTTTCACGTTACACAATTCTAAGTGCAGCCTTACTAGGCTTCTCTCAGCTTGTCTTTGCAGCACAACCGGCGACCATCCGTGTCGATTATTTGCATAGCGGTAATGCCACCACAGAACAATATGCGCTGGAGCGCGTACTGGTCGAACCTTTACCTTGGCCGGGCAACGTAAAGCAGAATATTGATCACTCGAATCTCGGCAACAATAAAGTAGAGATCACCGATATAAAAACCGGCGAATTATTGTACTCGCGCGGTTTTTCTACTGTGTTTGGCGAGTGGAGCAGCACTGAAGAGGCTGGCAAAATCAGCCGCGGCTTCGAAGAATCTGTTCGTTTTCCAAAACCAGAACATCCGGTCAAAATTAGCATTTTCAAACGTAACACCGACAATGTTTTTACTCTTTCATGGAGTGTGGAGGTTGATACAGACTCTCAGGACGTGATCCGTAAACAAGGTCCAGCACCAGTCAAACCAATCCCAATTCGTGTCTCAGGCGCGTCACCAGACAAGGTGGATTTATTAATTTTAGGTGATGGCTATACTGCTGCAGAAATGCAGAAATTCAAAGCGGATGCCACCAGATTGAGCAAACATTTGTTTGAAGTCTCGCCGTTTAAAGAACACGCAAAAGATTTTAACGTCTGGGCGATGGCGGTACCGACACAAGAATCCGGCGTTTCTCGTCCATCGACGGGCGTTTATCATGCGTCCGCTTTGGGAGCCCGTTATGATATTTTTGGCAGTGAACGTTATGTATTGACGACAGACAATCGTGCTCTACGTGACATCGCACAATATGCGCCTTACGAGTTCATCGAAATTCTAGTGAATAATGAAACCTATGGCGGCGGCGGTATCTTTGGTCAATTCAGTACCGCAGCAGCAAAAAATGACTGGGCCAATTATTTGTTTGTGCATGAATTCGGCCATCATTTCGCTGGTCTCGCTGATGAATACTACACATCCCCAGTAGCCTATCAGCCAAGCGCAAATAAAGTCGAACCGTGGGAACCCAACGCGACTGCGCTGCTTGATCCAAGCAATCTGAAATGGAAAGACAAAATTGCTTCGAGCACACCAGTGCCTACGCCATGGCCCAAACAAGCTTATGATGAACACGCTAAAGAATATCAAAAAACTCGTGCTGAACTCAGAGCAAAAAATCGCCCGGAATCAGAAATGAGCGCGCTGTTCAAAGAAGATTTAGCGTATAGCAAAAAACTATTTTCTGAAGCAAAATTTGAGCATATCACTGGCGCATTTGAAGGTGCCAATTACGAATCCCATGGTTATTACCGCCCTGCCATGCAGTGCATCATGTTTGATCGCAGTGACAAATTTTGCGATGTTTGCAGTGCTGCGGTAGAGAAAGTCATTCAAATGTATTCAACACCAGGGCTTGTGCAAACAAAGAAATAATACGAAGGTAAAGAGCTGCTAAAATTGATCTACTCAATACGTTGATCAGCAGCTCTTTTTATCGCTGAATTCCACCTATACAGCAGCCATCTTCGTTTTGATCGTTTTGTTGTTTTGTAATTATTACTTTAGTTACAAGATCATCCCTCCCCTTGCTCCTTTGTAGCAAAAAATCGACAAACCGATTTCATTCGCTTACAACCTCCTACGATACGTTACTTTCACGACGACAACTTTATTTGCGAAAGTAGCGTTACTTCCTTTCGCAAAAGTTTGCTTCTTTTACATAAAAAGCAAATTCTGAAATGCGGCTTTCTTCCATGAAAACCATTGCCAAATCAAAAACAATGCCAAGTTCAATTTCAAAAATCGATGTTCACTCTTGCCTCTCAGCGCTACCTTTTTTATTGCTTTTTGGAATGCTGATTGCACAACATTTCAAAATCAATCGATTGGTCAAAGCATTAAAAGATTTTCCTGACAAAAAGAAAATTAATGAGATAAAAATGTCAATTATTGAACACAAATTTCAAACCATGGAGGACTTTGATGAGCTTCATCGAATGCTACGAAATGAAACAAATATAGCGCAAAATTTGTTCCCCAAAAGTAATTAATGGGACAAAATTAAAGAAACTCAATCATGAAAATCGGTCATTAAATCAGCGTATCTGAAAGCCAAGCAAAAGCAGAAGCAGAATCAGGAGCAGAAGCAGAAGCAGAAGCAGAAAAAAGTAGTTCGATATTTATCAGGTTTCATCGTTACCTTTGTAGCTTCAACCGAACAAAATCCGTTCAATTTAGTAAGGGACACTTGCATCATGAAAAACCATCAATTTACCTTAACGGCCATCGTGCTTGCCTGCCTTTCTGCATGCGGCGGCGGTGGCGGCTCATCCACATCGTCAACATCTACCCCCACACCGGTTTCTATAGCACCACAATCGGTCAATGTGCCGATCATGCTGAGCGATGCGTCTTCCGATGATTGGTCGGCAATTAACGTCACCATCAACGCCATTACCTTTACTGACTCGAATGGTAACGTCACTGCGAATTTATTGAGTACTCCTTGGAGCGGGAACCTCGAACAATTGGATAATCTGGCCGAGCAACTCAACTCGGCCACACTCACCGCAGGTACAACCTACGTCAGCGCGACGCTGACTTTAAGTGCAAATCCTGGCGATATCGGACTGACAGTCGCGAGCGATCCAGAATCTGGATTCCCTGAAGCTCCTGGAACAGTCATACCAAAAAGTCGTATCGTGATTCAAGGTGCAACGGGTGCAACAGGCAGCCAGACAGTTACCTTCAACGTTAAATTTGCCGCCCCATTTGTTGCTCCGCAAGCGACCTCAGCAACGAACCCAGCACCAGCGGCAGGCACGACAACGACTGGAATCAATGTCGACTTTGATCTTAGCCATCCAGCTTTCATCATCGGACATGTACCAGCAGGTGGCGGCAATACTATCTGGGCGATCAACTTCAATGGTCCCGTAAAACATAAGCCAGTAAGCGACTTGACGCATCTGGTTTTACGTAACGTGTACGGCAGTGTGACATCGCTTTCCACCACAGCAAAAACCATCGTCATCGAGCGTGACACGGGCGCTATATCAACAACTGGAGGCGGTAATACGTTCACACCCGTCGACACAGGAAAAGCCGCAACCTTTAGTCTCGATAGTACCAATGGAACTTTGTTCTACGATCTCGATAACAGTGCAAATAACGCGACCATTAAGGACTTCTCTAGTGCAACAGTTGTCGCCGCACTACAAAAAACAGGTGAGTATGTAAGGATCGCCGCACGTTACCAGCAAGACGGAACGTTGGTCGCGACGCGCATCTACGCTTCGACTAGTTTCAATAAGGTATTCGTGAGTCCGGAGGGGCATGTGACTCACACAAACCAAGCTGGTACGAGCATTGTGGTTGACAATGCTGATGGTAAACCGATCAACGTAATCATTGATCCAACCACTCAGTTCTTCTTCCGCAGTCCGAATACCGCAACAGATACGAACGTCATCGGAACAGGTCCGGGGTTCCTGACGATCCACAATCTGGTTCGTGGATTTAAAGTAAAAATCACTCCAGTCGATGTCACTGCAGCGACGCTGCATGCCGCAACTGTTGACATTGAATCTGCACCATATTCAGGAACGATCAATAACGTCACGCCGACTGCATTCAATCTCAACAGTAATTACCCAACAAGCAGAGATAACTATATTGTTAATCTTACTTACATCAGTAACAACACAGCAAATGGTGCAGATCCACTCAACCCGGCGACAACAATTAATGGATTCAAGTTCTGGAATTACGCTTATCCAACGATTGTGACCTATACAACGTCGGCAACCAATGCCATTAGCAAATTTGTGACAACGACGAGCGGCAATGGTGGTGGAGCAATTAATTTTGGCGGCACAAGCCCGATCGTCTATAACGCGTCAGCACTATCATACGCAACCTGGGGTGATCCAGCTAAACCAAGTGGATGGTCCGCACCGTACGCAATCTTGCAACCACAAACGATTCCTCATACTACTGTTGCGAGCGCCCTGGTACCTCAAACAGGTTCTGCAAATAATTACACATTTGCAATCAATGCATCGGGTGGCACCAAATCTGTGACGGTAGGCTTAAGTGCGGTAACTGGTTCAGCGACACTGGTTTATCAGGTAGATCGTTCAGGCGATCAGGTCACTGTGAGTCCTCTGGACATCACGACGACCACAGGGATTGCTTCATTAATTGGAGGATTAGTAGCTGGTAACAAGGTTGAAGTGACCGGTGTACCGCAGTCAGATGGCACCATCAGCGCCTACACAATCAAGTACTTTACGGGTTCTAACGCACCATCTAAGTAAGGTACGAATAGGTAAATACGTCACTACTTCGAAAGCCGCTTAAGTTAAATTTAAGCGGCTTTTGATTTTTTAAATATGTAAAAACTTACCCTTTTGCGTTCTCCATTCATTGAGGATCTCGCTGCCGTGGGCGTCCCCTCTCCCGTTTGAAATTGGTTCCAAACCGCCATTCAACTTTCTAGTAGCAATTCAAAAAATGCAAATTTGTAAGCTTGCGAGCTTTCAATGTTGAGCGAATTTAACGAAAATTTATGCCACTGAAGTTGCAGCCAACCTACACCTTGCAATGCAATTGACCCAAATCGGAGTTACTAATTGATTATCATGGAGCATCTGGATCAATAACAGCTTATGATTGCGAAAACTAATCTCTCCTCCTACCGAAATCTAAAATGAAAAATATTTCTCGTGGTTTAACTCTGAGCGTTCTGCTTTTGGGCACAAGTGCCAGTTATTCTCAAGAAAATCGTATCGATACGATTCGGCCTGACGCTCCAGAATTAGCCCACTACGGCAACCAACAGACCGGTGTTACGACATTCCAATTCATCCACGCAAATCAAGCCGATGTATTAAAAGCCAGAGCAGGAGAGGCAATTCCGACCTATGACAGGCCACTCACCGTTGAGGTCTGGTATCCAGCAAAATTGGCCGCTGGCCAACAGCCAGGCAGCACCATAAAGACCGTTGGACGTGATGGCGTCACGCCCGTATCGTTGTGGGGTCGAGCCGTACGAGATGCGCAGGCTGACGTTACAAATGGTCCTTATCCACTGCTCATTATTTCGCATGGCTATCCGGGCAATCGCTTTTTACTTAGCCATCTCGCCGACAACCTCGCCAGTAAAGGCTACGTCGTTGCTTCCATTGATCATACCGACAGCACTTACAGTGATCAGGCTAGCTTCAGCAGTACACTGCTCAATCGGTCATTGGATCAGTTGTTTGTCTTAAATGAAATGGCAAAACTAAACGAGAATGCCAAAACTGGTTTGAAGGGAATCATCAATGCCAATGTTACTGGATTAATAGGTTATTCAATGGGTGGTTATGGGGTGGTCAATACCGTAGGCGGTGGCTTGAGTGAGGCCGCTGTGAAATCACCATTAGGTGTTCCAAACGGCGGTCTCGCCGTTCGCGAAACAGGAAATGCCGAATACCTTGCATCAATCGATCAGCGCATTAAAGCAGCCGTCGCCTTTGCCCCATGGGGATGGAATGTAGGGATATGGGATAAGCAAGGCTTAGCTGGAATAAAAACACCTATATTTTATATTGCTGGCAGCGTGGATGATGTGTCTGGCTATGCACCGGGTGTCAGAAATATTTATGAAAACAGTATCAATGCGCCGCGTTATTTATTGACCTTTGAAAATGCGAATCATAATGCCGGTGCGCCTATCCCTGCACCAAAAGAAACGTGGAGTTATTCTGAAAAACTTCGCTTCGTGCCAGCGGAGCATTATATGGATCCTGTCTGGGATAATGCACGCATGAATAATATTTCCCAGCATTTTGTAACGGCATTTTTAGATAAATTTCTCAAAAATGCGGCAGATAAAGATGCTTACCTACGTTTAATAGAACATGCTAAAGATGGTAAATGGTCAGTTGCCAAGGATGGGACTTACAATCCAGATCACACTTACTGGAAAGGCTTTAAGGCTCGTACCGCGGTGGGTCTGCGTCTTGAGCAAGCACAACCTTAAGCGCAATAAAAACAAAGGTCAGTAGGATAATTTTCAAACGGAAGCAAGGTCATATTTTTGCGATTGCGTAAGGGAAAGTGATGCAAGTTTTTAAAAAATTGCCATTCCGTGTTTATATTTTTTGCTGTTTAAGCGGCTTGATTTTCGCGTTCGCTATTGGTATCTGGCAATTCCAAAATATGGGACAGATTATTTTGGATGAGGCGAATAGCAATTACTCCGACACAGGCAGATATTTAGCCAGCGCTGTGCAAGCAATTTACACGCCGGCGAAAAATCAAACAGAAATACTGGCTGAATCGATGCCTGTTCCTGGAACAACGATTGATGCCAGACTCAGGCATACCGCATATCTCGCCAAAACGCTATCAAGTATCCCTTCTGCGAAGGCACTCTTCGTTGGTTACGCTAGCGGTGAATTTTTTCTGCTGAGAAAACACCAAGAAAACGATACGATTAACGATGATTTCGTAGCGCCGGCAGGCACAGAGTGGCTCGTCTACAGTACTAATTTTGAACATAAAATTCTTACGGATTACATTCTCAGTTTCAATGCAAAACTACAAGAAACTAGCCGTAAAAAAATTTCCAGGAGAAATTTTGATCCGCGCAATACGCTTTGGTATCAGTCTGCAGTGAATGATTATCGACAAGAGTCAGATCATGCTAAGGTCACGAAGCCCTATTTCTTTTTCTCCAATCATCAAATTGGCATTACTTATTCCGAAAAAATTGCGGATGCTGATGCCGTTATTGGCATTGATATCGAATTACCGACATTATTAGAGACCCTCACAAATAATAAATTAACGCCGTCAAGCAGGGTCGCTTTAGTCGATGAGAATGCACAAATTCTTGCTATGCAACGTGGTCAAAAACCACCATTCAGGCCGAAAGTCATCGAAGACAAAGATGGCACACTCCGCTTACCAAGCTTATTGGATCAAGATGCGAACGTACTGAAAACACTTTTCAAGCAAAAGTTAAATCAAGGCACAGCGTGCCAAACGCTTGAGATGGAAGATATCACCTGGGCGACCTACAAACAGCAAATTAACGTCCCCGGCGGTCAGCCATTGACACTACTCATTGCTAGCCCTCACAGAGAATTATTGTCTGAAATTACCGCGATGCGCAAACAAAGTGTCATTATCTTTGCTGTCATGTTTGGGATCGCCGTAATGATGGCGATCTGGTTTTCAAAACGAATCAGTCAACCGATCCTGCAGTTGGCTAAAGAAGCCAATAAAATTGCGCATTTTGATTTCAACAGCCCAGTCAAGATCGATTCACCTGTCAATGAAATCTCCGCATTATCGTTGTCGATGACGGGTATGCGCTCGACGATACATTCATTTTTGGACATTGCCAGCAACCTTGCGGCTGAAACAAATTTTGATACCTTATTAGGCAAGGTATTACGGGAACTGTCCGAAATTACGATAGCAGATGCAGCGATTTTATATTTATACGATCCTAAAACAATCGCGCTAGAACCAGTTCAACGCTTCCATGATCATCAGATCACTGCCATTTTGCCCACATCGAATGGATCAAAACAGTGCATCAATCTCAGTGATTCCCATCCACTAGCACAGATTTGTAACGCCAAACTCAGTGATACTGCAAGCAATAATATTTCCTCGGTTCTACGCTTAGACACAGAAAATGTGACAAATTTCTTTGGTGAAATTGTTGGGCGCTTACCAGAAAGTACGCTGATTTCAGTGCCTCTCAGAGATAGAAAAAATCAACTGGTAGGTGCAATCGCCTTGTTCATCAATGCCAGGAACATTGATATGGGCCGTCAGACAATGGCGGAAGCTGTTTCTGGTACTGCCGCCGTGGCGATCGAGAATCAACGCTTGATCCAAGAGCAAAAAGCGTTAATCGAAGCCTTTATCCAGGTACTGGCAACGGCAATTGACGCGAAAAACCCGATTACCGGTGGCCACTGTCAACGCCTGCCTCTCATCGCAAAAAGTCTGGCACAAGCAGCTTGCAATGAAACAACTAGGTTTTCGCTGATTTCAATTTAACTGAAGCGGAATGGGAAGAATTACATGTAGCCGCATGGTTGCATGATTGCGGCAAAATCACGACGCCAGAGTATGTTATCGACAAAGCGACCAAATTAGAGATTTTATACGATCGAATCCACGAAGTGCGTATGCGTTTCGAGGTCATCAAACGTGAGCTGGAGATTGATTACTGGAAAGCGATCGCCGCAGGCGGTAATGCCGATGTGCTGAAGCCCGAACTTATTCAAGCTCTTGCCGACGTCGATGATGATTTTTCGTTCATTGCTACCTGTAATACGGGGGGCGAATTTTTGAGCGCAGAAAAAATAGCGCGTATTGATCAGATTTCCGAAAGACGCTGGAAACGCACCCTGTCGGACCGCATTGGTATATCGGATGAGGAAAGACAGAGAAAAAATCGTACGCCAGACGCTGGGTTACCCGTCATAGAAAAAGTGCTGGACGATAAAGCGGAACATATTTTTATGCGCGATCAGCACGACACGATTCCGGCAGATAACCAATGGGGCTTCAATATCAAAGTGCCCGAATACCTTTATAACCGTGGCGAACTAGTTAATCTGAAAGTCGTACGCGGCACACTCTCCGAAGAAGAACGTTACAAGATCAACGAGCACATTATTCATACCATTATGATGCTGACCCAATTGCCATTTCCGCGCCATTTGAGTCGTGTGCCTGAAATCGCCGGCGGCCATCATGAAAAAATCAATGGCACAGGATATCCAAAAGGTTTGCATGGAAAAGACATGGGTACCACCGCAAAAATTATGGCGATCGCAGATATTTTTGAGGCACTCACTGCCGCCGATCGTCCATACAAAAAAGGAAAAACTCTTTCTGAAGCGATCAAAATTATGAGTTTCATGCAACGCGATCAACACATTGATAGTGAGTTATTCGCCCTTTTTCTGCGCTCTGGTGTTTATCTCGACTATGCAAAATTACATATGCGGCCAGAGCAAATTGATCAGGTTGATATTCAAGCGTACCTCTGAATCACACTATTTGAAAAGTCATTCCCGTGCGACAATTGCATGATCTCATTTGTTGCCTTCATTCTTTATGTCGATCATCAACGAAAATTTGAAACGCTTTTTATGTCTATTTTTAGGTGCGGCGCTGGCTACCGATAGCATAGTATTGATGCTATGCGGCGTTTTTGGCTTTGGCGTATACCTTCCTTTAGGTGTGTCTGTTTTTCTACTGGCGATTGGCCTGAAATGGCAGCCTATACATTACTGGCTAAATCAAAAAAAATGGCGTTTGCAAGTATGGTGCCTAGGATGGACCGGCGCGGGAATATGGCTCGCCAGCGTAGCAGTATTTTTCTACTTTATTCAAGTCAACCATGATACTGAGATCAACCGTATTCAAGGTCCGGTAAAAACCATTATTGTCTTGGGCGCCAATGCCAGCAATTGCAAACCAAATGCGACTTTGCGTGCCCGCGTGGATTTGGGTTTAGTTTGGGCAGAACGTTTGCCTGATGCAAAAGTTGTTGTCAGTGGCGGTCTCGATCGCGGAGAAGAGTGCACGGAAGCCGAGGCAATGGGTAACTATTTGCGTGCACGAGGCTTGGCACCCGCACGCATTCTGCAAGAAGAGCGCAGTACGAGTACGTTTGAAAATTTTGCAATGAGCAAGAAGCTCATGGCCGACAACAAGATCACGTCATCGGAGGGACTATTAATTGTTACCAGCGACTTCCACAGCGTAAGGTCACATTACATTGCCCGCAAAGCTGGCTTCAATAATACTGCAAGCGCAGGTGCGGAGACCCCATTAAGCGTCCGCTACAACAATTGGCTACGGGAATATTTTGCGTTTATCAGTGGCTACATCCTCGGCGAATATGCAGGCAGATAACAACTTCTGCCATAGGAAGCTTGACTGAATAATCGGTACGATTCTACACTCGTGGATTCAGGTTCCTTTTATCCGATCAGGAGTGCACTATGGCTACGCAACCGCTACGACTCGCATCTTCTTTGTTACTCTCCTCTCTGTTGTTGTCAGCTTGTAGTCCCTCATCGAAAGAACCAACAATTGGCGCCGCTAGCCCGGCGACGATCAAACTTCATCAAGATAGCGTACAAAAGCTCTCATTAAATGATCAAACCGACTTCGTGAATGCGAAACGCGGTCTGATAGCGCGCCCTGAAGGTAAAATCATGGGACCGAATGGCGATGTGCTGATTGATTTTGATGCGTACCAATTTATTCAAGGTGAGGCACCAACCACCGTGAATCCCAGCTTGTGGCGACATGCAAAGTTAAATGCGGAGCTTGGCTTATTTAAAGTCACTGACGGTATTTATCAGTTACGCGGCTTTGACATCTCTAATATGACGATCATCGAAGGACAAACTGGTTGGATCATTGTCGATCCTCTGACGTCAAAAGAGAGCGGCGCAGCCGCATTGGCATTTGCCCGCAAACACTTAGGCAACAAAGACGTTTCGGCCATCATTTTTACCCACAGTCACGCGGATCATTTCGGCGGCGTTTTAGGCATTGCAAACCCTCAGGAACTTATTGATCGCCATATACCTGTGATTGCGCCAGATGGCTTCATGGAGGAAGCGACGAGCGAAAATGTTCTGGCAGGTACAGCCATGGCACGTCGCTCGATTTATCAGTTCGGTAAAAATTTACCTCATTCTGCCTCGGGCAATATCGACACGGGCCTGGGCAAAAATGTTTCCTATGGCACGATAGGGGTAGTGCCTCCTACACGCTTCATCACGAAAACCAGCGAGGATGTCAACGTCGATGGTGTGGCGTTTACGTTTTACAATGTCCCTGGCGCGGAGGCACCAGCAGAATTGACCTTTACTATTCCAGAAAAGAAAGCTTACGCTGGTGCTGAAATTTTGGCGCAAACGATGCACAATTTATTACCAATTCGCGGCGCCAAAATACGTGATGCCCAACGCTGGAGCAATTATCTCGATCAGGCTCTTGTACATAGTGCCAAAGCTGAAGTCTACTTTGGTCAGCATAACTGGCCAGTATGGGGACATGACCAGATTAGCGAATTCATTACCAAACAGCGTGATACCTATCAATACATGCACGATCAAACTTTACGCCTGATGAATGCCGGCATGACACCTTTAGAGATTGCCGACAGCATAAAATTACCAAAATCCCTGGAAACGTATTTCTCTGCTCGTGGTTATTATGGTGACCTGCGTCATAACGTCAAAGCAATTTACCAATTTTATCTCGGTGCCTACGATGGTAACCCAGCACATTTAAATCCCCTGCCACCGCAAGATGTAGCCAAGCGCTATGTAGCATTAGCCGGAGGTGCGGATAAAGCTTTAGCAGCCGCGCAATCTGCTTTTGATCAAGGCGATTATCGTTGGGCAGCAGAGTTACTCAATCATGTCGTTTTTGCGGATTCTGGCAATACCAATGCCAAAGAACTACTTGCTAAAACCTACGAGCAGATGGGCTTTCAGTCAGAATCAGCGACCTGACGCAATAGTTATCTGACAGGTGCTGACGAACTGCGCAACGGCCCGCCAAAAAAAGGGATAAACCGTGCCTTATTGATCGAAATGCTGCAGCAAACACCGATTGAACGATTTCTTGAAGCAATGGCAGCCGGCTTAGATGGTCCCGCCGCGGAGGGTAAAAATCTAAAAATCAATCTAGTACTTACTGATACCCATGAATCCTATGTACTTTGGATAGAAAACGCAGTCCTGCACCATCAAAAAATTGCCCCTGCGTCAGACGCCAATGCGACCTTGAAACTGACTAAAGACATTTTTATCAAGATGATGGCGGGTACTGCCGGTGTTAAAGATACCTTGCTTAGCGATGATTTGAAAATTGAAGGCAGTAAAATTGATCTGGTGCGCTTTTTTGGTCTCATTGACAAAGCGACTGGAAGCTTCGCTATCGTGACTAAATAAGCTATCTAAGCTATCTAAGCTATCAGTATCAGTTGATGCACGTACAACCGAAGCAGGTCTGAGCGACAATCCAAAAATAAAATTGACGCGCCGTATAGAAAACGGCGCGCTTCTTTCTACTTAGCAAAAAATTCGTCATGCACCAAACGCAATGCCAATTTGCGATCGGCTTGCTGTACCAGCATGTAAGCCGCCACCTCGCTGGCACCGGCGGCAGCCAGATTAACGCGCACGCCGCCCGCCAAGGCTGCAGACAACGCGCGGCTGGCAATTGCACTACCGACATCGGAAGCGTCCAATACGCCATCACCAACCACAGCAACGATTGCCACATCTGCATTACAACTCACTTCAACGACGCCGGCCAAATGATGCTCACTTAGCGCCTCATAGGCGGCATCCAGGTGATCACGAGCGAGCAAGATATTGATCGCAGTTTGCGCCGTCAACACACTCTTGATATTGATACCATGGCGATCTAAAGTGCTCGTCACCTGCGCCAAAATTCCAGATTTAAAACCTACGCCGGGACCATGCAACTTAAGAATCGCCACGTCTTCTGTGGAACTCACGCTTTTAACGACATCGCTCGTCACCTTGCGTTGTCCATCGATAATGGTGTACGGCTTTAAACCGCGTTCTGGGCGGGTGATATTTAAAATCCGGATCGGAATATCGCGGTCAAACAACGGCTCGACAGTGCGTGGATGTAAAATTTTTGCACCGAAATAAGAGAGCTCCGCCGCTTCCAGGTAATTCAGTTGTGAGATGGAACGCGGTGCGCTGACAGTGCCAGGATCTGCACTTAAAAAGCCATCCACGTCTTTCCATACATCCAGCGATTCTGCACCGATGCACGCGGCAATTGACGCCGCCGAGTAATCAGAACCACCACGGCCAAATAAGGTGGTTTTGCCATCTTTATCCACGCCATAAAAACCTGGCACGACAAAGACCACATTATCTGCCAGCGCTGTTGACACCGGCAATGTGCTGGCGGCAAAATCGCAGGCAGAATTGCCGAATACACCATCTGTCACCAGACCAATATCTTCAGGTAGCGCCTCACGCGCCGCAATACCTCTGCTCAGCAACACTTCTGTCAATAACAAGCTAGACAATCGTTCACCATAGCTCAAAATTGCGTCATTAACAAACGTAGGGACATCACCAATACAATGAATACCGGTCAGGAACCGATCCAATTGATCTAGCCGTTCGCCCAATGCTTCTTCGGTTCTATGGCGATGAGCAACATCGCTGATATTTGCTTCCAGAATTTCTTTCTTGAGGGCACGCAAAGTCTTGGTATAGTTTTGGCTCTCTTTCAATGCTGCCTTTGTTCCCGCTCCCTCTTTGGCCGCTTTGACACATTCAATCAGCGCATTTGTTATCCCAAAGAATGCCGACACGACTAACACCAAAGGCCGTTGATACGCTTGAACAACATTCACGACACGATCAATATCCTGCGGCTGACGCAAATTCGATCCACCAAATTTCACAACGATTTTTTTCATACCCAATTCCACAATGTATTAACTCAATGTACGCAATAGCAAGATATCGGGCGAAAACCCCCGCCGCGCTTACGTTTAAAGGGAATTGACGGCTTTCTCCTGCCCTATCCCCCATGCCAGGCAATAGGGTACTGCCACATGACGAAAGGGTCAATCGAAAGGGTCAATCGAAAGGTTCAATCCAAAGGTTCAATCCAAAGGCTCAATCAATGTGCCGTCGTTGTAGCGCAATGAACGATTGTTGTTAAATATCTAGTGATTATTTCTGAAAAAAAAGAAACATAAGCGCACATGTGCACTTATTTCCATACAGAAATGACAATTTGATCTATGTCATAGATGAGTCATATCGACTGCTTATAGTGCTGAGATTATTTTAATTTGAGACCATAAGTGAGCCTGCGATGCTAGATAAACAAATTAACAACGATGAACTGAGCGCACACATTCATCGTGATTTACTCGATGGATACGACGAAGAATTAGAGCTTGAAATCGAAGATCGTCATTATGAGCAAGAGCACGCAGGTGCAACACCACTGACGGAAGCCGAAAAAGAACAACGCCGTTTATATTTCCGCGAACTTTTCCGTCTGCAAGCAGAGCTGGTCAAATTACAGGATTGGGTCGTCGCTACCAAACATAAAGTCGTGATCTTATTTGAAGGACGCGATGCGGCTGGCAAAGGTGGCGTGATTAAGCGCATTACGCAACGTCTGAATCCACGTGTTTGTCGCGTCGCTGCATTACCTGCCCCCAATGACCGCGAACGCACGCAATGGTATTTCCAACGCTACGTTTCTCATTTACCGGCTGGTGGTGAAATCGTTCTGTTTGATCGCAGCTGGTATAACCGCGCCGGTGTTGAAAAGGTGATGGGATTTTGTACCGATGATCAATATGAAGAATTTTTCAGGACAACCCCCGAATTTGAACGTATGCTGGCCAGATCTGGCATTCAGCTGATCAAATACTGGTTCTCGATTTCAGACGAAGAACAAAGAGCGCGCTTTTTGGGACGCATCCACGATCCTTTAAAGCAATGGAAGTTGAGTCCGATGGACTTGGAATCACGTCGCCGCTGGGAAGACTACACGAAAGCAAAAGAAGTCATGTTGGATCGCACCCATATCCCTGAAGCACCGTGGTGGGTGGTCGAGGCGGACGATAAGAAAAAGGCACGCTTAAATTGCATTCATCATTTGCTCAACCAGATGCCTTATCAGGAAGTGCCACATCCAACAATCGAGCTACCACAACGGGAACGCCATGAGGAATATCTGCGCCATCCAGTGCCGGCAGAAATCATTGTTCCTAAAGTTTATTAAGAAAAATTTTAATTTATTTTTTTAATTTATTTTAAATTTATTTTTTACTTAGTTTATTCATTGCTTAGCTTATTCATTACTTTTTAAACGAATTTAAAGAGTAATTTGCATCAAATTATTTGGAGGTTCACCACATGAGCATCACTAATGCTGCCATACCTGGATTGTCAGGACAGACTGAAAAGAAAACGCTTAAGGACCATAAAACTGGTCCTGCCACGCTCATTATTTTTGCGACTTTGTTGATTGCTGGCCTGGCATTTACTTGCTACAGCCTGGTTTCAGACATGACAGGTATCAACTTGGGCGGCACCACGCTGTTGCCGTACATTCTGCTTGGCGTTGCCTTGCTGATTGCATTAGGTTTTGAGTTTGTGAATGGTTTTCATGATACGGCGAATGCTGTGGCGACCGTCATTTATACCAACTCCTTGCCACCAAACTTTGCGGTGATGTGGTCTGGCTTTTTTAACTTCCTCGGTGTGTTGTTCTCTAGCGGTGCGGTCGCCTTCGGTATTATTTCATTGCTCCCGGTCGAGTTGATTTTACAAGTGGGATCTTCCGCCGGTTTTGCGATGGTGTTCGCTTTGCTGATCGCAGCGATTCTTTGGAATCTGGGTACCTGGTGGCTAGGATTGCCAGCATCGTCATCGCATACGCTGATCGGCTCTATCATTGGCGTCGGTGTTGCCAATGCGATTATGCATGGCCGTGACGGCACAACAGGTGTTGACTGGGCCCAAGCAACCAAAGTTGGCTATTCTTTACTGCTATCACCATTAGTCGGCTTTTTCTGCGCTGCCATGTTGTTGTTGGTCTTACGTAAGTTGGTAAAAGCAAAAGAATTATACGAAGAGCCAGACACAAATACCCCACCACCATGGTGGATACGTGGCTTACTGGTGCTGACTTGCACTGGTGTGTCATTTGCACATGGTTCCAACGACGGTCAAAAAGGGATGGGCTTGATCATGCTGATCTTGGTTGGTACGGCACCAATGGCCTATGCGTTGAACCGCGCGATGCCAGTTGATCACATGACGCAATTTATCGCTGTCGCCCAGGTCACTGAACAATCCTTGCATAAGTACATTTTGCAAGATGCGCCAGCAGAACCTCGCAAGATTCTGGCGAACTATGTACGTACCAAACAAATGACACCAGAAGTATTGCCTGCACTCGCGGAAACAACGGGTAATATTGCTAAGCAAATTAAAGAAAACGGAACTTTGGCGAAAGTACCCACTGCACTGGTGTCTAATGTTCGCAATGATATGTTCCTGGCATCTGAAGCAATTCGCATTTTGGATAAAGACAGCAGTCTGCATTTTGATACTGACACCAAAGAAAACCTGACCGCGTTTAAACATCAGATTGATGATGCGACCAAATTTATTCCTTTATGGGTAAAAATTTCCGTCGCGATTGCACTAGGTTTAGGCACCATGGTGGGTTGGAAACGCATCGTCATCACTGTTGGTGAAAAAATCGGTAAGACCCACCTATCTTACGCACAAGGTGCTTCTGCTGAATTAGTGGCGATGTTGACGATTGGTGCTGCTGATATGTATGGCTTACCCGTTTCTACGACCCAGGTTTTATCCTCTGGCGTGGCCGGTACGATGGCTGCGAATCGTTCTGGACTGCAAATGTCAACGATCCGCAATTTGGCCATGGCATGGGTATTAACATTGCCAGCAGCGATGCTGTTGTCAGGCTCTTTGTATTGGTTATTTACGCATATTTTCTGATCAAATTGATCAAATCAGAAATTAGGTAGAAATTGAGCCGAAATTACGCAAAATTAGAGTAACAATAAAAAACTCGCTTTCAAAGCGAGTTTTTTATTGGAGGTAAGGTATTTTTTTTTGACCGGGTACAACCCGCGCTGATTGTTGATCTGTCCTCAATGGCGTGTTGCCCCTGCCCGATGAAAATCCGATCAACGATAACGACTATGGTGCGGGACGCGTCTTATGAAACACCAACGGGCTGTAGGGGACGGACGACGGCGGTGGAGCTTGCAGGATATGTTTCTTCATCGCACCAATGATATGCATCTCACAAGGCTTGCAATCAAACTTTAAGGTGTATTTTTCTTCACCCGTTACCAGGGTCATTGGCTCGGCTTTGACTTGCCCTTGCACACCTTTGACACCTTTGGCTTGCTTAGGACACAAATTGAAAGAAAAACGCAGGCAATGCTTGGTGATCATTAATGACACCTCACCCGGCTCTTCATGTGCTTCATAAGCTGCGGCGATCAATTGTACGCCATGCTTTTTATAAAATTCGCGTGCTTTGCTGTTGTAGACATTGGCGAGATAACTCAGGGTCGTTTCTGGATATGCAACCGGTGGGTCAACCGCTGGCGTGCGTTGTGGGCGTAACCATGCTTGTGAGCGCGCCAACATATGTGCGGCGACGACATCGCGGCGTAGTGCATTGATGACGGACGATGGCACAAACCATGGCTGGCGCAAACGCAAGTCAACATTCGCAGATTCAAACATGGTATTGCCCAATTTAGCGAGACTATCACGCAAGCCCGCTTCTGCTTTATCCGCCTGCTGCGCGGCTTGCAGATTCAATGCGATGCTCACCTCAGAATGCACACCATCTTCATCCGTGACTGCCAGACACAAGCCTTGCGCATCGTCAGACAAGGTAAGCCATACAGGAATCCGGCGTTCTGCAGATTTTTTGGTCAACGCGTGTTCCCAGCGTTGATCTCGATTGCGATTGATCAGCATACCAACTTTGAGACCAGCCAATTCACTGACTTTCTCATTGGGTGAAACGCGCCAAATGTCGCCATTCTCGCTCTTACCCATGTGTTCTACGGTATTAGCCTGGATGCCCATTACGTCACGTTTGAGCATGTAATTGAGGCCATCACCATTCGCCATTGGCTCATTCGTTTCAATTTCAAACCACGTGGTACCAATGCGGGTGACATACCCAAGGTGCAGGCCAACGTATTTGGGTGAATCGAACGCGCCGATATTCTCCAGACGCCCATTCGCAAAATAGTCGGTGTGGCCTCGATGAAAATTCTTATCCACATTCGGCGTAAAAGCAATTTGACTACGGCCGCTAGACGCACGTGTAAATTCTGGACGGCGTTCTAAGATCTCATCCAGCAGCACGCGATAATGTGCGGTGATGTTTTTGACGTACCCCATGTCCTTATAGCGACCTTCAATCTTCAACGATTGAATACCCGCATCAAGTAAGGCTTCCAGATTGCGGCTCTGGTCGTTGTCTTTCATCGACAACAAATGCTTTTCGTAAGCAACAACGCGCCCTTCGCCATCGGTTAAAGTATAAGGCAAACGGCACGCCTGTGAACAATCGCCGCGATTCGCGCTACGACCATTGTCAGCATGCGAGATATAGCATTGGCCTGAAAAAGCCACGCACAATGCGCCGTGCACAAAATACTCTAACGGTGTGCTCACCTCAGCTTTGATCGCTTTGATTTGCTCTATGGTTAATTCACGTGCCAGCACCAGTTGAGAGAATCCAACATCACCTAAGAATTTAGCTTTTTCGACGCCACGAATATCACACTGCGTACTGGCGTGTAATTGAATCGGCGGCACATCCAATTGCAATATACCCATGTCTTGTACGATCAAGGCGTCAACACCTGCATCGTAAAGCTGGTGGATTTGCTTGCGCGCAGGTTCTAATTCAGACTCATGCAAAATCGTGTTCATCGTCACGAAAATCCGCGCATGATAGCGATGTGCAAACTGCACCAGCTCAGCAATTTCAGAAATTTCATTGCTTGCATTGTGGCGTGCGCCAAATGAAGGACCGCCAATGTACACCGCATCCGCACCATGCAAGATCGCTTCTTTGCCTATCTCAATATTTTTGGCAGGAGACAGAAGTTCAGTTTGATTGACGAGCAAGCTCATGGCGATGACCAGTGTGACGAGGAAAGGGCGAAATTATAACGAAATCAAAGGCTTATGTCCTGATTGCTGCGTGTTTCATGCTGATTTTTAGTGCATTTACGGCAAATACCAATAGCAATCTGCAAAGTCTGGCCTTGAAATGGTAAAAAATAACCAAAAAGAACCAATTCAGCGTGTATTTTAAAGCGGTGGACAGATGACCACGTAAATTCATCTACAATTCATTTATGTTAATGTTGTCACTGAATTCCATTCCGGATTTACTCGTTGCTGTAAGTTTTTTGCGTCTATTTTTCGTCTATTTTTCGTCTATTTTTGCGACTATTCTCCATGCTTTTTTCCACACGCCGTCGATTTTTTCTGAGCGCTACAATGGCATCTGTAATGACGTGCCTGAGTTGCTTACTCGTCAGCTTCGATGCGACCGCACAATCAGTCTTACCTGAAAAATTCATTCTGAGCCTGCAAAAGGCCGGCGTACCGAGTAATGCCGTCGGCATCATGGTGTTGCCGGTCAGTGCAAGTAGTCTGGATGCGCCACGCATAGTGCAAAATCCTGACCTTGCAATGCGCCCGGCTTCGACCATGAAGTTATTGACCACGCTCGTCGCTTTAGACGAGCTGGGACCCGCCTTCCGCTGGAAAACACAAATACTCAGCGATGCACCGCTCACTGGCGATACGCTCAATGGCAACCTCTATATACACGGTGGCGGCGACCCCGATCTGAATATGGAAAAGCTTGGCGTCCTGCTGCGCAACTTGCGCAATCAAGGTCTGCACAATATCAACGGCAATATCATCGTTGATCGCAGCTATTTTCAACCAGAACGCTTAGATACGAATGCGCCGCCGTTCGATGAATTTCCTGATGCCTATTACAATGTGATTCCGGATGCGCTACTCATCCACAGCAATATCAGCTCAATAAATGTACAGTCAGACAATGACAAGATCAACGCTAGTTTGCTGACCCCACTGAGCAACACCACCATCATTAATCAATTAATGCTGAATAAAAAACCGTGTTCTGCATGGGAAAAGTATTGGCAAGTCCCTACCGTCATCGATAGTGACAATGCGGTCAATATTATTTTGAATGGAAGTTTTCCGCGCAATTGCAAAATCACTCAACATTTGAATATTTTAGACCGCAATCAATACATCGCGCATCTGGTTCGAGCTTTGTGGCAAGAACTCGGTGGCAGCTGGCAAGGACAAGTACTCGACGGTAAGACGCCTCTCAATGCACAGTTGCTTCTGGAACACAAATCTGAACCTTTGGCCGACCTCATACGAATCGTCAACAAGCATTCAGATAATGCGATGGCGCGCAGCATCTATCTGAGCCTCGGCGTACAAAACACGCAGCCGGGAGTCACAAGCGCACAAACAGCCGAGGCACGGATACGCACGTGGATGTTTCGGCATGGCATTAATGATGCTGGCCTGATACTCGAAAACGGTTCCGGCTTGTCTCGCAATGAACAAATCAGTGCCAGACAAATGGCGGGTTTACTACTCGCGGCGACACGCAGTAATTGGTTCCCGGAATTTGCCAGTAGCTTACCGATCGCAGGTACAGATGGCACGATGCGCAAACGCTTAAAAGACAGCCCCGCTGCACAAAATGCCAGAATTAAAACTGGTACCCTAAAAGATAGTGTGGCAATTGCGGGATATATACGTGATATGCACAATCAAAACTGGATCATCGTTGCGATGATTAATTCCGAAACAGCAGAAAAAGCCCGGACAGCACTTGATGTATTAATCGACTGGATTGCCACTGGAGACGACACACAGTGACGGCACGCGCAGGACAAAGTCTCAGCGTCGCTCACTTTGGCTTACCTTGCTTGGCGAAGCAAGAAAGGTAAGTGACTGCCGGGCAACACCCGGCTTCGCTCCAGCACGTTATTTAAACGAATGGAATCCAATTCCATTGCCCTCAGTATCGATGGCAAGCGCAATAAAACCAAACTGACCAATTGAAAACTTATTCTGAGTAAGTACGCCGCCTGCAGCAACAACACGACCCGCCTCAATTGCACAATCTTCACAACTAAAATAAATCAGAGTTCCTTCTTGATTTGGCTTTCTCGTTGGGTGTAGAACCAAGGCGCCGGTAGCACCTGGCGCTTCCTGACTCATTGGAAATGACACCATTTTCATTCCCGGAATAGGCGATGGCATGTCCGATAACTCTTGTGCAAGCACCGCTTGATAGAAACTCTTTGCGCGAACGATGTCTGATACATAAATTTCAAACCAACCAACTGGGTTTTGCATTTTTACTCCAATTAAAATATTCCTCATTAAGGACGTCAAGAAAATATTTCTGCTGACCGAACGTAGAATTTGATGACGGTCGCAGCGGCGACAACGTCACACTCTCAAGGTCAGTGCGGGTTCTCCCACCCTCAATAACTTTGCATGACAATGAAAACCACTACGATCACTGCTTCAAAATAAATTCGGCCAGCGTGCGAATGTCTTCATCCGATAAACTGCCATAGGCTGGCATCGGAACCGCTCCCCATCGCCCCGAACCGCCCTGACGGATATTGGTACTGACTTTATTTAAGGCTTGCGCATCATCCTTGTAATGCTTCGCAACCTCTTCATACGCGGGGCCGACAACTTTGCTATGAACCGCATGACAACCTAAGCAAGCATTGGCATTAAGCAGGCTCATGGCATCGTTCGTTTTCGCCTTGGCGACGGTTGCGACGGTTGCGACGGTTACCATCGGCGCCACTGTGGCAGCGGCCAGGTTAGCGCCGGCGGGCTCCGTACCATAGGTTGTTGCCAGAAAAACGCTAATTTGGGCGACTTCTGCGTCATCGATGGGGGCGCCATAGACACGCTGCATTTTAGTCACTTCTGCCGTCCACTGTTTCAAGTTCATGGTGCCCGGTTGCAAATTGATGTAGTCAACCGAATGACAAATCGCACATTTTTGCGTAGCGATGATGCGCCCCGGATGCGTGGACGGTTTGAGTTGTGCCGTTTCTGGCGGGAGTTGTATCTCTAATGGCGTCGAATGCGCAAAACTGGACATCACAACGCACAACAATGCCGGAAGTAAATAGCGTAATTTCATTGCGGGCTCCTAAGCAACGATGATAGTGGTGGACTCAATCACATTGCGCATGTAGCCGCCAGGATTCCAGCTTTGCTCTGTGGGTTGGGTCTCACCGCTATTGCTGGTTGCTCGGACAAGCAACTGCAATTCACCTGGCTGTGTCGGATTGATGGTATGTGTCCATTGTCTGAAAGAGAATTTGCCCAGGTCTTTGCCTAGTTTGGTGCTGTGCCAGGTTTTTCCCTGATCCATCGACAACTCCACTTTTTTAATCCCGGCACCACCATCAAACGCAATGCCTTGAATTTTCAGTCGCACGCCTTTCGCGACTTGTGCTTTGTCAGCCAGATTGGTAATAAAGGAACGGATCTTTAATTTACCAATGGGGTGTGTTTTCGGCGCTGCAGTGCCTGGCGCGACGCACTCACAAGAATTATCTGGTAAACGATAAGCGGTGCTCATGAAGAAGCCGTCATACACGTGATCGAGCACTTCAATTTGGTTCAGATGTTTGACCCAATAAGTGCCAAAATATCCCGGTACAATCAGTTTTAGTGGATACCCATTCAGAAACGGTAAATCTTCGCCATTCATCTGCCATGCAATAATCGGTTCGCCATTGAGTGCGTGTTCAATATCAAGCGCTTTGATAAATTGTGGCGTACTTGGCAAGACTGGTTCATCTAAGCCTTTAAAAGTTACCTGCTTGGCACCTTCCAAAACCCCTGCCTTTTCCAGCACTGCTTTCAGTGGAACCCCGCGCCAGCGCGCATTGCCCATAGAGCCATTGCCTAATTGCGCACCAAATACACGGGGCTCAGAAAAACCGCGACTGTTGCCGGAACATTGATTGACAGCGACCACTTCCACCGACGGTGCGATTGATTTGAGCTCAGCTAAAGACAATGACAATGGTCGATTCACTTTGCCACCAATGTTCAGGCGGTAGCTTCCCGGTTCGATCGCCAACGGCATATTTGCCAAATGATAACGGACAAAAAATGCGTCATTTGGCGTCAGGACAGATTCATTGAAAATCCTAAACGGTGTTTCCAGATGGGGCGGTCTGGTGGTGATCAACATGAGAGGTCGTTTTTGTGGATAACGCACCAAATCACGCGTCCCATTTTCAAATGCTTGTTGCTCCGTGTCTGCTGCCAGACTGCGCAGAGGTTGCGTCGCCAGGCCAGCGGCAGCGGCACCAGCCGTCAATAAAAATTGACGTCTGGCACCAGATTTCTGATGAGGATTGCTCATATCCACTCCTGTTAAATTTAACCCATCTTGAAACGCTCAATGTGTTTTATACCCACACTACGTTGCTTGGATAAGGATAATCATTAACAGGGTAAATCCCAAGCGGAATTTAATGAACCAGAATGACTAAGGCTCGATTTTTATTGGTTTGCAAATGGTTTGTGGATAGTTAGTCACAACCAGCTGCATGAGTTGCCATAGACCAAGATCTAAATTGCATATCGCGCCCGCAAGAGCTGCATCATCGCCACATTCAAGTCCCATGCATTGCTCACAATTTGGTTGGTGTACGGCAAAGTTTGCGTATAGGGCGCAGGGCCAAATTCTGGTGTGATCGTGATGTAACTGGCACCCTCAGCACGGCGCAGCGTAACAATGTCATCCCACCATGTTAAGTGCTGCTGCAAAGCAATTGCATGCTCTGGGGCACGAAAATCATTGACTTGCGGCCCCTGACTATGACCTACACGGGCATGAATATGCCGCACATGTGGGAACACTTTTTCAAGGGTCAGCGGCTGATCTTCCAATAATGATTCGCACGCGCAACACCAATGCGACAAATCGGCATTCAACGCCAGTCCCGGGCGCTGCTGCAAATACGGTAACAGTAACATTGGGTGGCCGCTAAAACGGCTACGATGAATTTCATGCACGATCGGAACACCTGTCTCTGCACTAATGTTATCAGCAAGATCCAGCAATTCACTATTTTGCGCGAAACTGTAAAAATCTTTCCCTGTATGCGTATTGACAAACAAAGGCTGCGCGCTACAAGCATTTAACAGCAATTCAGCCAGCGCCTGTTTGTGATCATTAAAATCAGTGTGAAATACCGTTTCCCATTGCTGCGCAATCAATTGCAAACCGGCATCCGCAATGGCTTTTACCCAAGCATCGCGCTCGGCTACGTCCATAGGGAGTGACATTTCTACGCCATCAAAGCCAGCATCCTTTACCTGCCGAATAAAATCATCGCGATCTAAATGTGCGCTCCCCCAATGCGGGGCGAAGAATAAAACGTGCTGTGTCATGGTGTCAGGTCGATGTCTGGTGAGTGAGCCTTAGCTTATGCCGTACCAAGCTTAAATGCAAATTCCCGGCGAAGGGAGGCTGGCTTGTTTCAAATTAAAACCCGCTGACTGGAAAACTGGCGTCACGCTGTATCCAATTCAACGGTGAATAATGGGTCGTACCATCAGTCACATGCAAAGTATACGCATGCCGCGATACCGGTGAACGATTGGGTGCACTGTAATGCGGAAGCAGGCCATGAAAGCAGACCAAAGTACCCGCCTTCACTTCTAATGGCACAGCAGTCGCATCGCCTGGCCATGGCAAGTCAGATAATTTTTCTACCGTGACGATATCGCCATGACGAACAAAACGTTCGCGCATTGGCGTTTTATGACCGCCTGGCTCCGCCCACAAACAACCATTTTCCAAAGTCGCATCTTCGAGAGCAAACCAGAAAGTTGTGACACTCACCGGATCGGTTTCAAAATACGTTGCATCCTGATGCCAGCGCACTTCACCACCGATACCCGGTTGTTTAAAAATATACATCGACTGCCAGATTTCTGGCTTGTGCAGTCCCAATTGCTGCGCAACTTTAGCTAAGGCAGGTCCACGTGAAAAGGCACTGAAAACGGGATCAAGGTCATGCATCGCATGTCCGATTTTATTGATCGATAAGGCTTTATCCTGTCCCAAATTACCAGTCTCATCAAACGCTTCTTCCTCAAAAAAGCAACTAATGTTATTGGCAGAGTTCAAAAAATAGTGGTCGATCTTCTTTTCTTGTTCTTTTGTGGTGAAGATCGAAGCGGAAGAGCTTGGATCAAAATCATTGACAATCATCGCTGCCCTGTCACGTAAGACAGCGATCTCGGCAAGCGTTTTAAAGTTCGGGATGATCAAATAGCCTTGCTCGTGAAAATGCGTAATTTGTTCCTGGTTAAGCATAAGGTCCCCGCGAAAATAGAATTAAATGAGTTTGATAAATGAGTGTGATAAATGAGTGTGATATCTGGCTTTGATCCTGCGCAAGTTTAAAGAATGTGAGCATTGCTCCACAATACAAATAATGGTTGACAGATTGTCTTCAATTTATTGACAATAAGAAAATGGATCAACTAAAAGCAATGGAGATTTTTGTTGAAGTGGCGCGTCAGCGCAGCTTTAGCGCCGCTGGCAAGCAGCTAGGGATCAGCCGTGCGCTGGTCAGTAAGCTGATCATGCAGCTCGAAGCGGAGCTCGGTACGCGCTTGTTACATCGCTCTACCCGTGAAGTTAGCCTGACTGAATCGGGTCACGCCTATTTGGAACCATGTAGCGCCAGCGTCGAACAAGCGAGACTTGCGCGCCTGGCCATTTCCCAATCTGCGAGTGAATTAGCGGGCGGCTTACGGGTACAAGCGCCAAGCAGTTTTGGTAGCGAATGGCTTGCCGATGCGATAGCACGGTTTGCGCTACGCCATCCGCAATTGCGAGCAAGCTTGCATGTTGATGACAATTTGCTCGATCCGTTTAAACACGGGTTCGATCTCAGCATACGCGTGGGTGGCATCCCTGATAGCCGCGGCTTACAAATGCGAACGTTGGCACCATGCCACGGAATTTTGTGTGCCAGCCCGGATTATCTGGCGCAGTTCGGGACGCCCGTCCATCCGACTGAATTGCTACAACATCGCTGCCTGCATTTCAGTCACCTGACGACCGGCGCAAGTTGGCGCTTTACAAGGACGGTTGGTGGGCATACCGAGCAAATCAGCGTCGACGTCACGCCCAGCTTTAGTTCTAATAACGGTAAAGTACTGCATCAGGCGGCGCTGCGTGGCGCAGGTATCGTGTATGACACAACGTTTCTGGCGTGGCGTGACTTGCTTAACGGCCATTTAGTGCCGGTATTAAGTGACTGGGAATTACCTTTAAATAATTTGACGGCGCTGTATCCATCCACCCGCAAAGTTGCACCAAAAATCCGCGCTTTGATTGATTTTCTGGTAGACGAATACCAGCCAGAACCCGCCTGGGACAAAGCACTACGGGAAAGATCTTAATCCGAAAAAAGAGACGGTTTACTTGATTGCGGCATGCGATGCGCCTATAAATGATGCATAGTGACGCTTGATGTCGCTTGGTGTCACTCGATGCCGCTAAGATCTGTCTCAGGCGTAGAGAGCACACTATTTTTCAAATAAAATGTGTTGTGTAGATACAGCTTTTTTGGAAAATGATTCCAAAAAGCAAAATTTTTGCTCGAATGGATGTAACATACACGTTACCATGAAGAAATATTTTTTGTTATGAAAACGCGTTATTACCCATAGCGCTACTCAATTCTCCGATCATAAAGGTGAGCATGCTAGCGTTTCTCAAAGACTGGATAAAAATCCTCACCGTCACCTTTACCGACAAACATTTCCTGACGTGGTTTATTCCGCTGATCACCATTGCCATCGTTGTAATTTCGGTTTTATTCGAAATGATGGGATTCGACCAGACAATCCAGATTGCCCACTTTTATAGCAATAGTTGCCGAAATTTGACCGACAAAGAAGCCTTGGTTTTGTTGTTGGTGATGTTCGTTGCGATGTTGACAGCAGTGATGACCGTCGGCGAGTTAATCATTTTTGCTGACAATCGACGCCAGGGACATCCGATTCAATATTTTAGTTTTATTCTCACGACCTGCACGGCAATTCTGGCGTTGACCCTGACGTTTGTGCTCACCAAAGAATGGTGCAAATCGTTCTGAAATTTGTCTGCATGCAATGAAAACCGCGCACTGTCTTGCGTTGCCATTCAATATATACTCTCCCAGAGTATAATAAACCCCCCAGTCTACAGGCCTTACTTCTCAATGATAAACCGTCTTAATTGATGGTCAACATGGGGGAGTATGCGAATTCCAAAGGTGAATCGTCAGGAGACTTGGTGTGATGCACAAGAAAAACTGGTTTGCTGCACGGTTATGCAGTAGCATCTCAGGTCTTTCGTACTCAGGCGACTTTTAACGCATGTTTTCGCTTACCGCATTAATTCAATACTTCCAAAGCCGTCTGCCACGCAAGCGCACCACCAGCAATGGATCGCGGATCTTATTGCAGTTTCCATTGCAGGTTATATTGCAGGTTATATTGCCATTAAGCCTCGTATTTATCGTTGGGTCGATTGGCGGGTGTAGCACGAATAAGGTGAACAACCCAGAAGCGATTAAGCCAGTTGTTACGACGCCTCCCGTCAGCCTCAACGCCAGTATCATCGCCAACGCCCCGCTCCCGGATCAGCCTCCGGGCACAGAAGCACCAGCGACGCCGCGTGAATTTCGCGCTGTCTGGGTATCAACGGTCGCCAATATCGATTGGCCTAGCAGGCGCGATTTGAGCAGTGATAAACAAAAAGCAGAAATCATCGCTATCCTGGATCAAGCGGTACAACTCAAGTTAAATACCATCGTGTTGCAAGTCCGACCTGCAGCCGATGCCATTTACCCATCGGCGATCGAACCGTGGTCAGAGTTTTTGACCGGTGAGCAAGGCCGCCCGCCATTTCCCTATTATGATCCACTGCAATTCTGGATCGAGCAAGCGCATGCCCGTGGTTTGGAACTACATGCATGGTTCAATCCTTTCCGTGCCAGAACTGCCGTCTCCAAGAGTAATGCCGCAAAAAATCACATCAGCAAAACCATGCCCGATGTCGTTAAACAATACGGCGATTTATCATGGATGGACCCCGGTGAGCCAGCGGCTACTCAACAAACACTGGCAGTGATTACTGACGTCGTACATCGCTACGATGTCGATGGCATTCACATTGATGATTATTTTTATCCTTATCCAATTAAGGGATCGAATGGGAATGAACTTGACTTCCCAGATGAAAATTCGTGGCAAAAATACGTGAGTGGCGGCGGTACCTTAAGCCGAACCGATTGGCGACGTTCTAATGTCAATCAATTGGTCGCATCAATTAACCAGGCAGTGCATCAAGAAAAGAGCTGGGTAAAGTTTGGTATCAGTCCATTCGGCATCGGCCGTCTCGACAAAATGCCCGCTGGCATTACAGGCTTTAGCCAATATGACAAACTCTATGCGGACGTAGAATTGTGGTTGGCACATGGCTGGCTCGATTATTTGTCGCCTCAATTGTATTGGCCGATCAATCAAGCACCACAAGCGTTTAAGGTCTTGCATGCCTATTGGCAATCACAGAACCCGCAACAGCGTCATATTTGGCCGGGTCTATACACGAGCCACATTGATAATTCTGAACACTCGTGGAGTGCCGATGAGATTCTGAATCAGGTTGATGCGTTGCGCGAACAAGGCGGTGACGGCCATGTCCATTTTAGCCTCATCAGCCTCAAGCAAAATCGCAAGAATATCAGCCAGCGTCTGGCTGCCGAAAAATACACGTCGCAGGCGTTGGTACCCGCCTCACCATGGTTGGAAAACACTAATATCGCCCCACCTCAGCTTAGTCTGTCTGACGACAAAAAAACCGTGACGATCAAGCTTGCCGATCCTGTTAACACGCGCTGGTTGGCGATCTGGAAACGCACGGATCAACAGTGGTTATTTTCGGTACAAGCAGCGAGCAAACTCACGATCGATCTGACGACGCCTGCGCCCTATCTGGCGAGCTTTACACCGCGAAAAATTAGCGTGATGGCGATTAATCGTTCAGGGCAGGAAAGTATCAAAGGCAGCCTACAACTACCGTAGGCTTGCATTTTTGCGACTGCAGATTGCGACTGCAGATTGCGACTCAATCGATACGCAAATACTGCGCACGGACGACTGCCACATCACCGAGATTAAAATGCCACCATTCGCTATGAATACCATGGAAACCCGCGCCCAGCATCACTGTGCGTAAGATGTCGCGGTTCGCTACATGCTGTAGCGTTATTTTCTTTTCTGCCAGCAGAGTCGCTTCTAGATCAGGATGGGATTTTTCAGAAAACTCATCGAACGCACTGCCCATATCAATTTCATGTCCAGTCCGGTCAACCAAGGTAACATCAACCGCCATGCCAAAAGAATGAATGGAGCCGCGAGCCGGGTCTGCCACATACAACTGCAATGGCGTGCCGGCGAGATGTTGCCATAACATCTCCTGTACCCGATGCGGCCGCAAAGCATCTAGCACCAGTAAGGTCCATTCCGGATACGATATCGCCAATAGTTGGACGGCACGCTGTAGCGCCGCAGCCGCTTCCTTATGCAGCCACGCACAATCGACATCACCATACAAATCGCGTCCGACAAAATTATTGACGCCGACATAACGCAAATCCACCGCGATGCCAACGATACTATTCAGGCGACAAAAATCAGGATGTTCCGGCAGCAATTCACAACGCATCAAACTATTTCCCGTCTTATTTTTTGCTATTTTGTCTGGCATCAGGAGCGATATCCAAATAACGCCAATTGGTGAAATTAACAGGATGGCGCCGAAAATTTTGCAGCCAAGGTTGTGTCACATCCGCCGACAAAGGATGGGTACGCAACACCCACGGATTATAAGCGTGTATCAACAAGGCCATTTGGCGATACAAATGGCGCCGCTCAGGCGAATCGGCCATGGTCTGTGATTGCTCATAAAGCCGATTAAACGCGGGCAAATTGAAACGCGCATAATTGGCGCGGCCGACATTACCGCCATACAACAACTGATAAAAATTCTCACCATCCGGAAAATCGGCGATCCAATCTGCTTCCGTCATTTGCACTTTTCCGAGACGGGCTGCGTGAATAATTTCAGAGTGTTTATCTGCTTTAAATTGGATATGAATACCAAGTGCATCCATGTTTTTACGCCAGACTTCGTCGCGCAAGCGGCCGGATGCATTCGCTTCCGTATGCATCAACAATTGTAAAGGCTGACCATCTGGCAAACGGCGATAATGATCGGCGCCGCGTTGATAACCAAAATGATCAAGCAAAGCGTTGGCGAGTTGGATATCGTATTGCACAGGGCTGACAAAATTGGCGTCGTAGCCAAGCACACTTGGTGGCAACGGCGATTGCGCCTGAATCGCCAGGCCTTTTTCCATCAGACTGATGTCTTCTTTACTGTTGTACGCCAATGCAATCGCGCGTCGTAAGGCAATTTTTTCCGGGGTATAACCGCCCAGCACCGGGTCTTCCATGTTCATCCACATGTAGTAGGTTTGCAAGGTGGGGAACATGCTGAGTTGTATACCTTGTTGCTGCAATTCCGGCTTTAGCTTGCCGCCTTTCAGAACCATTTCTGCCAATGGTGGTGGCACTTGTTCCAGAAAATCAAATTCGCGATTCAAGAAGCCTAAAACACGTGCCTGTTGCTCTTCAACGATGCTGATCTCTACCTTGTCGACCAGCGGTAAGCTTTGACCTTTTAAGCGTGCCGCAATGGCTTTTGCCACCGGATCACTTCCGGGATCTGCCTCAAACGGCGTTGTCCTATATTGTGGATTCTTGCTCAATTCTATTTGAAAACTGCGCTGCCACTGAGTGACCATAAATGGCCCGGTACCGACTGGATGATTTCCAACTTGATTACCATAGGTATCCACAACTTCTTTGGCAACCGCACCCGTGGCAGTGGTCGCTAAGATAAATAAAAAATTGGTATCCGGCGCATTCAAACGAATTTGAATCGTATATTTATCGAGCGCTTGCAAACCAGCAATCTGCGTTTGCATATCAAATTTTTTCCCTGCTGGCAGCTTATCAGCGCGTAACTTTTCATCGCCCAACAATTTGCCTTCGAACATAAATAACCAGGGCGATTTAAGACTGGGGTCATACAGACGTTTGATCGCATACACATAATCTTGGGCGACCAGTTCTCTGGTCTGGTGATGAAAAGCAGGATCTGGTGCAAACATGATGCCGTGCTGTAAATGCATAACATAGGTTTTGCCGCCATCGCTGATGGTGGGCATCGCAGTCAATGTGTTTACTTTTAATTTCAGCGGTCGTGCCAGATAATCGTAGGCCAGCATAGGCTCGAAAATATTTTCATTGATACTGGCCGTGGTGATGTCCGATGCGACCGCCGGGTCCATGACACTTTCTTGCTTGGTCAATAAAACGTGTAAGGTTTTGAGTGGTGCTGCCGCACATAGCATCGTCGCCGTCACTAAACTCAGTGCTACTGCACTACGCCATAAAACACTTAATTTCATTCTTCTTTCCTGTTCAGGTTGTGCATGCACCGTCACTATTATGAGCACTTATGCGTTACATAAAACCATTCTTCACCCGGCGCTGCGCCATCATCCGGAAAAATCATACGACCATCCCGTTCTGCACGTAATTCAGAACCATCGTGGCGTAGTGCCAGTAAATCACCCTGCTTAATGTCATCAAAACTTTGCCAGTCACGGACGAAACGATCTTGAACATGATAGCGATCGATCACATCATAAATATGCAAGCTTTCGAGCTGTTGTGCGAGCGGTGGTTCGCCCTCAATCAAGCCCAGGTAAGTCAGCGTATTGATGATGGCACGATAAGCGACGTCAGGCGCATGCGGATCCGTATGCGAACCACATTCTAAGGTAACGCCATAGCCGCCGACGGATCGCATGTACTCCGTCGTCCCTACGCCAAACTGGGCGCCGGCGTTCGCTAATTCGGTCACATTTTCCGTACCTGACAAGCGTTGCTGACGTCGCGCTACGCCACGCGCATAGGTGCTTAGCCAGCCATCGACCAGGCGCGTCACCCCCAAACGATGCGCCATCGCCCGTTCTGCGTCGGCGTGTTGAAAGGCTTCGAGTGCATCCGAATTATTATGTGGCCCCACCATCACAAACGCATCGCCACCGCCAACAAATGAGTGCAAATCTAACAGCACTTCATGCTCAGCCAGTAAAGGGCAAAGCCAGTTGGCGATATGATCTTCAAATTCCGACGGCGTTGAGGTAGGTAATAAGCGGCGATTTAAATTACGGTCTCCCTGCCGCTGGCCAAAATGAAAAGCTAGTGGGTTGGTCACTGGTACCAAAGTTAAATTCCCGGCAATGAGTGTAATTTTTCCAGAATCAATTTCTGTCATCAAACGTCGAATCGCCAGCGTGCCACAAGTTTCATTGCCATGTACCGCGCCGGTAATAATAAGACTGGTACCAGCCACCGGCGAGCAATAGCGATGGCTATTAAAGGTCATCGGTGGGACAGTAGAAGTAAGGGGTTTCGTCATGTATTTTCCATCAGACTTGAATTCATTACGGCGCATGATCATACTAACTTCTTACGACCAAATGCCGGATCAATTTTGAGAAATGCAGTAACAACAAACGTTGGAATCGCCGACAAACAAATGCATATAAAAAAGTGCGCATAGCCAAGTACTGTCTGCAAGCTACCACTGAACATACCAGGAATCATCATACTCAGTGCCATAAAGCCGGTGCAGATGGCGTAATGCGCTGTTTTGTGCTCCCCATCAACGAACATAATCATATACAGAATATACGCAGCAAAACCAAAACCATAACCCATTTGTTCAACGACAACTGCTGCACCCACCAACAAAAGATGTTGCGGCTGTACCAGCGCCAAATAGACATAGACCAAATGTGGCACATTAATCGCGAGTGCCATCGGCCAAATGCAGGCTTTTAAACCAAAGCGAGAAATCACCGCGCCGCCGAGCAATCCCCCAGCCGTTAAAGCCAACATGCCGCCCGTACCGTAGATGATACCAACCGCCTGTGTCGACAAACCCAGACCACCGACAGCAACTGGGTCCAATAAAAAAGGTTGCGCCATTTTGATTAACTGCGCTTCACCAAAACGATAGAAAAGTAAAAATGCGATACTCCATGCCAGATTTTTTTTCTTAAAAAATGCACTAAACACTGACAAAAAATCCGTCAAGGTATGACCCTGCGTGGCATGATTACTATCCTCAGATGGATGCGGCAACACGGCTCTATGGTAAGCAGCCAGGCCCAAAAAAAGTACCGCTAACACCGCAAACACTGCACACCACCCAAACTCTGTGTGTCCGGTAATATCCTTTAAGCTACCCGCCAGGTACACTAATCCACCCTGTCCGGCTAACATGGCAATCCGATAAAACATACTTCTGACGCCAGCAAACGCGGCTTGTTGATGTTGCTCCAGCGCCAGCATATAAAAACCATCAACGCTGATGTCATGCGTTGCCGCGCTGAATGAAATCAACCAAAAAATCAGCAGCGTTGCCCGAAAAAATCCAGCCATTGGTATCACCAAAACCATGAGTCCCAATAAGCTGCCAATCAGCAACTCCATGCACACAATCCAATATCGTTTGCTCTTGAACAAATCGACGAGCGGAGACCACAAGGGCTTAATTACAAATGGCAAATACAACCAACTGGTGTACAAGCCAATATCGGCATTCGAAATGCCCATATTTTTGTACATAATGACCGATAAGGTCATCACAACGACATAAGGAATTCCCTGGCCGAAATACAATGAAGGAATCCATCGCCAGGCTGTCGTTACCGATGGCTTTGCAGAGGGTGTGGGAATAGTGGCATCAATGCTCATAGTGTAATTTTCTATGCTTTTGGTCCCCATGAAAATGAGGTCATTGGCGTCGGTTTTTATCAATTTGTGGTTCTGCACCGCACATGACGGTGGGGCATCGGCGCGCCAGATCAGCTTATTGCCGTCGTATTTTCTGCTTATTTTCTGCTTATTTTTGGTTTAGTTTTGGTTTATTTTTGGCCTATTTTCAATCTTCCACCAACTTTTCATGCATACGTGAAGCAAGAAGCGCCCTATAATAAACGTAAATAAGTATAAAAAACGTCAGGTCAGGCTTTCAGGCTTTTAAGTTTTAGAAATTCCTGCCACTTTCACCTCATAACTCACGTTTTTGCCACCGTATTGTTTCTTTAGTATTTTGAATGACGTCAATCCCACACCATATCATGCCAGAAGCACCTGAAATCTATACACCACCCATGCTAGGTCTGGGCATTGACACCGGTGGCACACAAACTCGTTGGGCACTGGCAGGAGCTGATGAAGAAATCATCGCGACCGGCACCGCTGAAGGTCTCACTGCACTGCATTTTAATACCGTCGAGGGCAGAAATACGTTTCAACAAGTCTTTTCAGGATTAGCAGCGACTGCAGGCTCTCATGGTATTCTGCAATCCGTCAGAGCTGGCATCACGGGTTTTGGCAGCAATACGCAACATCTGCAAAGCACGTTGGCAAAAATATTTAAATTACCAGAACAACATGTCACCGTCGGCAATGATATAGAAATCGCGTATCTCGATACATTTCGTCCGGGCACTGGCTATCTTATTTATGCAGGCACCGGATCGATCGCCGCCTACATTGATGAACAGGGAAAATTCCACCGGGCTGGAGGCAGAGGTTATATGCTCGATGATGGTGGAAGTGGATTTTGGATCGCTCGCGAAGCGCTCCGTCACGTCTGGCGGCTTGAAGATGAAGAACCAGATCAATGGGTAAATTCCAATTTAGCGCGTAATGTGTTCCATTCCATCGGTGGACACGAATGGAATCATTCACGTGAATTCATTTACCATCGCAGTCGAGGTGAGATCGGCAAGCTGGCGTTAGCTGTTGCGAGCGCAGCCAGCACAGACGAAGTTGCAATGGACATTTTAAAACGTGCAGGACAAGAGTTGGCGCGAATAGGCATCGCTATGTGCAAACGGTTTGGCAATAAACCCATTGCATTAAGCGGCCGCGTCCAGGAATTGCATCCAGTTATTACCGAATCCCTGCGCGCCCATTTACCGCCAGAAATCAGTTTTCGGCAACGCCCTTGCCAGGCACATTTTTCTGCTGCCAGAATGGCGGTGCGTCAAATACAATCACTGTCATTACCGTCCTGATTTTCACCAGATTTCACCAGATTTTTAATTCATTTCTATGAAAAAACTCTTTTTTGCTGGACTACTCGGTCTATCCACGGCATTACTCAGTGGTTGTGCCACCACCGGATCACCGTCAGCTATTGATCACAGTGTTTCTGCCAAAGGCCAGGAAGACAGAATTCAATTTATCATTCTGCATTACACCGCCATTGATCAGGCAACCTCATTGCGGGTTCTCAGCACTCAGGATGTCAGTGCCCACTATCTGGTCGGCAATGAGAACCCCATCAAGGTTTGGCAGTTAGTCGATGAGAGTCGTATGGCATATCACGCAGGATACAGTGACTGGCGCGATTTCAGCCGCCTTAATGCGAGCTCTATCGGTATAGAAATTGTCAATCTGGGCTATAAAGAAACACCAGACGGCAGAGTCTGCTTCCCTTTTCCACAAGCGCAAATTGATCGTGTGATCGCGCTCGTCAAAGACATCTCGGCACGCTACCATATTCGTCCACAATACATTCTCGCGCACTCAGATATTGCACCGCAACGTAAGCCAGATCCAGGGCCGTTATTTCCCTGGAAACAGTTAGCCGACGCCGGTTTAATTCCGTGGCCGGATGCCACGGAGGTTGCTGTTTTGCAACCAACATACGAACAGCAATTACCCGATGTGAAGTGGTTCCAGCAAAGACTTAGCAAAATTGGTTACCACATCCCACAATCAGGAATCGTGGATGAAGCAACCAAAAACGTGCTCATTGCGTTTCAAATGAAATACCGCCCGGAAAGATTTGATGGGGCGCCAGATGCGCAAACGGCGGCATTGATCGATGTGTTATTGAGTAAAATAAAGCAATAACGTTTGCAAAAACATCAAGCAATAGCGTTTGCAATAACATCAAGCAATAATGTCACGCCTGTTAGATTTAAAGGCGGGTTACACCCGCCCTGCGATGAAGTATCCGTTTACGCGGTAAAAGGGCAAGACGCCGTAGAGCGGGTGCAAGGCTTCGCACCACGCAAAACCTGGCAGAACGGCGATTCACTACAAGCCTGCGGTATCAAGCTTTCCGACGAAAACCGCTGACTATTTTCCACAATGCACCCAACACCACCGGAATGATCGCAACACCAACACCAAACAACACAATGCTGTTCAAATGGTCACGAATAAACGGAATATTGCCGAAGAAATAGCCGCTCAGCACCAGGGTCAAGATCCACAACAACGCGCCCAGCACATTAAATGTCTGAAACGTTTTGTGGGTCATATCTGAAATCCCTGCGACGAACGGGGCAAACGTTCTGACAATAGGAACAAAACGCGCCAACACAACGGTTTTACCGCCATGCTTCTCATAAAACTGGTGGGTCTTCATCAGTGCATTTTTATCTAGCCAACTATAATTCTTGTCCAGAATTTTATGACCGATCAAGCTACCTATCCAATAATTGACGGTATTGCCCAAAATTGACGCAATGATAAAGAGTGCAACGACGCTCCAAATATTCAACGCTCCTGTCGCGCTATAGGTTCCAGCGATAAACAACAGAGAATCACCAGGCAAAAACGGAAAGATAACGAACGCCGTTTCACAAAATACAATTGCAAATAAAACAAAATAGACCAAAATCCCGTATTGCCTGATTACCGCATCCAGCATTTTGTCGACATGCAGTATCATGTCAAATAATTGCATTAAATCCATTATTATCCTAGTCAATGAAGCCGTCGCAATCATACACTATGCGGTATTACGCGCAAGCACAGACAGGTATAATCGCAGGATGAATACGAATTCTCCTGCTTATCGGCCGATCCAGGCCCTCCCCGACAACCTGATTTCCCAGATCGCTGCTGGTGAAGTGGTTGAACGCCCGTCTGCCGTTGTCAAAGAAGTCCTTGAAAACGCCCTTGATGCGGGTGCTACCACCATTACGATCCGGCTGGAAGAAGGAGGTGTCAAACGTATCGCCATTTGCGATAATGGTCGCGGCATTCCTCCAGAGCAATTACCGCTCGCCGTGGCACGTCATGCGACATCTAAAATTTCGTCACTGACAGAATTAGAAAATGTCGCCACGCTTGGTTTTCGGGGGGAAGCGCTGGCATCGATTGCCTCGGTATCATTACTCACGCTGACGACCCGTACCGCCGATGCACCGCATGCGTGGCAAATTGAAGCCGGTAAAATTTCACCGGCCTCGGGTGCAGTTGGCACGACGGTCGATGTGCAAGATCTGTACTACAACACGCCAGCCCGCCGTAAATTTTTAAAATCAGAGCAAACAGAATTTGGCCACTGCGCCGAAGTGGTGCGCCGTATCGCCTTGGCGCGGCCCGACGTCTCATTTTCATTAACGCACAATGGCAAAGCAGTCGATCACTGGAATGTCAGCGCCATCGACAAACGTAGTGCGCAAATTTTAGGTGATGCGTTTTCCAGCGCCCGTCTACCGCTCGACGAAAGCGCTGGTCCCTTACGCGTGCATGGCTTTGTCGGCTTGCCGACGGCTTCTCGCGGGCGGGCGGATTCGCAGTTTTTTTATGTGAATGGTCGCTTTGTCCGGGATAAATTGCTGACCCACGCTGTGCGCGCCGCCTACCAGGATGTACTGCATGGCGACCGTTATCCATCGTACGTATTGGCCTTAGATTTGGATCCGGCATTAGTAGACGTGAATGTGCATCCCTCTAAAATTGAAGTACGTTTTCGCGATAGCCGCGCCGTACACCAATTTGTATTTCATGCCGTCAGCCGGGCATTAGCGCAAACTTCTGCAACAGCGTTTGGTACGGTTCCTGCGCCAGCGACCGCCGCGTCGGCGACTGCGGTGTTATCGGGTAAAACGCCGTGGGTTGCGGGTGAACAAACGACGTTTTCCAGTCAATTTGCAAACCCATCACCGTATGCAGGTGGTAGCGGGATAAATGGTAACAATCAGAATTACAATAATTTTGGCAGCAAAAACGGCCACGGCGTGGCGCAAAGTTTGCAAAGTTATGGCGCTTTTTTCAGTAGCGCTAATGACATCGCTAATGACATCGCTAATGACATCGCTAATGACATCGCTAATGGCAGCGGTAATGGCAGCGGTAATGGCAGCGGTAATGATGGCAGCGGCAACAATGATCGCGCCACTACTGACAACGCAGCCAGCGCGTATCGTTATAGCAATCCAACTGGCAACCAGCCAGCACCAGCGCCGCTGCCTGACGACGATCATCCGTTGGGTTTCGCCTTGGCGCAATTGCATGGTGTGTACGTTCTCGCGCAAAACAGCAAAGGTCTGGTACTGGTTGATATGCACGCGGCACACGAGCGCATCCTCTATGAGCAACTCAAAAATGCCCTCGATGAAAACGCCATGCCCGTGCAACCTATGTTAATTCCGGTCACGTTTTATGCGGATGCGATTGAAGTAGGCACCGTCGAAGAACATCAGATTACGTTAAAAACCCTGGGCTTCGACATGACAGCGATCTCCCCAACCACCCTGGCAGTGCGCGCCGTGCCAGCTTTACTCAAAAACGCTGACGCCCAGTCACTGGCACGCGATGTATTGCGAGAAGTGCGTGAATTTGGTGGCTCGCGGGTGCTTATTGACCGCCGCAACGAATTACTCGGCACCCTCGCGTGCCACACCGCTGTACGCGCCAATCGCAGTCTTACGGTGCCAGAGATGAATGCACTACTGCGCCAAATGGAACAAACAGAACGCGCCGACCAATGCAACCACGGTCGGCCTACGTGGGTGCAATTAGGCATGAACGATCTCGATAAAATGTTTTTACGCGGTCAATAGCTAACTACACCTCGCAAGAAACTATTTCAATACCCGCTAAACCCAGACCGGTTTGGCAGGAGCTTCACACAGAAAGTCAGCATGAACAAGGCCAAAGTCATCGCCATCATGGGCCCCACCGCATCGGGTAAAACCGCGGCTGCCTTAGAAATCGCCCGTCACATTCCATCAGAAATCATCTCGGTCGATTCTGCCCTCGTCTACCGCGACATGAACATCGGCACGGCCAAACCCAGCGTCGAAGAGCTGGCCAGCGCACCTCATCATTTAATCGACATCATTGATCCGGTAGAATCCTATTCGGTTGCCCAATTCCGCAAAGACACAGAACGTTTGGTCACTGACATCCAGTCTCGCGGCAAGCTACCTATCCTCGTCGGTGGCACTATGATGTATTTCAACGCCTTAAAAAATGGCTTAGATGATTTGCCCGGCGCCGATCCTGCGATTCGTGCCGAACTCGATGCCGAAGCCGAACGTATTGGCGTACCCGGGCTGCACGCTCGCCTGGCAGAAATTGATCCAGAAACCGCCGCCCGCCTCAAACCCAATGACAGTCAACGTATCCAGCGCGCCTTAGAAATTTACGCCCTGTCCGGCGAAACGATGTCCGCCCTGTTCGCCCGCCAAACCAAAACCGGGCCGGCGTTTGAGATGCTGGCGATTTCTTTAGAACCCGGCGACCGCAGCGTCCTGCATCAACGCATTGCCCACCGTTTTGATGTGATGCTGGAAAATGGCTTTATCGACGAAGTCGCCAGCCTGAAACTACGCCCAGACCTGCACGCCAACTTGCCTTCCATACGCTGCGTTGGCTATCGCCAGGCCTGGGACTACCTCGACCACCTCACCAGCTACGAAGAAATGCGCGAACGCGGCATCATCGCCACTCGCCAACTCGCCAAACGCCAACTCACCTGGCTACGCTCCATGCCAGAACGCATCATCATCGATTGCCTCAGCAACAATCCCCCCGCACAAATCCTACAATTAGCCAAAGAACAACTAGAATTGCCCCAATAAGACTGGAAATACACCTTGTCTTTTTAAAAAATCCCCGATGTTCCAGGCAAAAAGATCCGCCCCAGTATTGACACACCAAGCCCAAGCTGCCATAATCTCAGGCTTCTTGGTGATATAGCTCAGTTGGTTAGAGCACAGCACTCATAATGCTGGGGTCGGTGGTTCAAGTCCACCTATCACCACCAGATTCGCGTTCTGACTAGTTCAGTAACGTACAAAAAACCCGCTTCTAGCTTAGGCTACAGCGGGTTTTTTGTTTTCTACGGTGTTTTAACGTTCGTTGAAATCCACAACTTTTGACGGTATATTTGACGGTATCTTGTCATACCGTCAAATATACCGTCAAATTACCTAAATTATTCATTCCCCTCACCGATATTCAACCCAGAACAGCAAAACCAAAAACAAAGCCCTACAAATTAACGGATGGTGGCGGTCGGTATTTACTAATTAATTCCGATGGTTCGAAATACTTGCGAATGGACTATCGGCTTGGTGAAACCCGAAAAACACTCGCGTTTGGGAAAAATCCTGAAATCAGTCTCTCTGAAGCTCGCAACAAGCGACTCGCAGCCAGAAAGTTACTTGATCGAGATATTGACCTCTCTCAAACCAAAACTTTGATATTTGAGGGCGGCATGGCAGCAAGCCGGTTGACAGCCTTCGCAAGCAGATCTGATCTCTAATCACTTGCCTGCGTTACTTTACATTTCGTAGCAAGTCGCAAGATTTTACTAAAAAAAACGGCCACATCAGTGGCCGTTTTTTTCGTCGGGCGGATGACCGCTGACAGACAATTAGACTTTACGACGGCGCGCCAAGGCTAAACCAGCAAGGCCAAAGCCCAGAAGTGCCATTGTAGCTGGCTCTGGAACCGTGGTTGAATCAACCGTGAACGTTGCATCCGTGGCGTGCAATGTCCATCCTGGATAACCAAGCGGTGCCGCAAACATTTGCAACGTCACTGTCGGCGCTGTTGACCAGTCGATCTTGCTCAGGACATTGTTAAGGTCAGTCAGTGCTGCGACATTATTCGCAATGTCGAACGTCTGAAACGTCCAATAATGATATCCGCCAGCAACGTGCACGTTATACAAATCTTGACCGTTGGAATACAAGCCGATGAGAACTTGGTTGGAAGTTGGATCTTGACCGCCCCAGCCCTGGTCTTTGATATTCATCGAGCTTGTCAGACCGAGCACCTCGTTTGTGCCATTAGCCAATGTCACACTGGACATCTGAGCCCAATTCCATCCGCCATAAGTATCCATCGACACTGGCGAAGTGGTTTGAATGACATCGGCGGAGGCACCGGAAATCACCGAGATTGACAGAGCCAATGAAAGCGATATTTTTTTCAACAGATTCATTTTAATTCTCCAGTTTAAGTTGTGGTTTTACATCCTGAATTATCTTTAAGCAAATTGCATACCACAATAATTTTTTTATAAAATACAGTCACTTACAAAAAAAATCGGCGAAATGTGGATCTGAATGTAAAAAATTCCGACAAAAAAGGCAGTCGCTGGTACGGATTAGATTGCTCACGAGGCCTGCAATCTCATTCTGAAGGGTAGGCAAGGCACTGTCGTGCACCATATCCACGAGGCGGTCGACAGTCCCGCACGTTTCGCAATAGACTCCTCACGTTTTATGAGATGCTGATTTTTCTCCCGTTTGAACCTTGTTAATCAAATTAAAAAGTCCGCAATGTATCCCGATATCAAACGCAGCGGTCAAGCAGTAATTCTTCAGTGAATTTTTAGGGCCATCTTCGATACGAGTAGAGTCAAGACCTCGCATCCATGAGGCTTTCAAGCCACTTTTAGTCCACCTATCCCGAATGCGCATAAGCCGTTGATTCGCAGAATTTGGCAGCTTTTTGTAGTGTTGCTTTCATGTTGCAAGCTGCCTGCAACGAGACGACTTTCGTTAATATTTTGTAATTTCACGATAAAATTACGTTTATTCTGAACTGAAAAACTTCAGTTCCACATCCCACCTCACCTCGTGGCTCAATAGTGAAAATTCTTAAAATTAGTGCAATAAGTCTGGTGTTTATTTCTGTCGCGGCTGGAGCGACGTATTTTTATCGAGCTAAGACGAGCAGTTCTCCTGAAAATACGGCGGTGGTGGGGTCTAACGATGCAACGCTCGATGCCAAATTCAAAGATATCCTGGCGAACTATCAGAAAGTGATTGTCCTGGTTGCTAATGAAGACAAACTATCCAAGCCTGAACTCGACGCCAGCGTCAGGGTGGGTCAGCAGGTGTTTCATGAAAGTCAGGACAAAATCGTTGCGCTGAAAGCGAGCTTAGAGGCACTGGTGGTCTCGGCGCAGCCAAATCGCTTTGAGACGATCAACCACTTGCTCGATTACGTTGAATCCGATGCAAGCTTGTTTGATGCGGATCGACTGGCATTTAAAGAAGTGTTGAATTCGCTGCTGACTTCGGTAACAAAAGATACCTCGCTGACCGCGATCAAAATGCATAAGCGGATTTCTGAAGATCTGGATGCGTTAAATGATATTGAACGCAATTATGAAAAAGAATTAGGACAGATTTTCGGTCATTTTGACCAACGGGGCATTGTCTTAAAAAGAGAAAAATGGGATGTTTATGTCGCGCATCTGAAGCAATTGTATTCGCGTGAAAAAATTCTCAAAGATTACGGCACCGTTGAGCCCGCACCGCTAAAAGAAGAACCCACGACCAACGAGTCTGCCAGCGGCAAACCCGAGCGGGAAATTTTCGGTTACAAGTTGCCGCCGAAAACCATCGTACTGACTTTTGATGATGGGCCGCATAAGCAATATACAGAAGAAATTGCCGCGATTCTAAAGCAATATAGCGTGCCCGCTGTCTTCTTTAATGTCGGGCAGAATCTGGGGGCAATTAATGCCGATGGCAGTACGACGCTATCCGCAACTGCGAAGATCAGCCAAAAACTGCATGATGCGGGTTTCGTTATTGGCAATCATAGTTTTAGCCATGCGCAATTGTCGAAACTCAGTGGCGATACGCTGAATAAAGAGATTTTTAATACCGATTCGCTTTTAAAGGCGATGGATACGAACCGCTCACCGCTGTTCCGTTTCCCTTATGGCGCACACAATCAAGAAGGCTTGCAAACGCTCGAAAAAGCGCATTTACAATCGGTCATGTGGAATATCGACTCATTGGATTGGGCCGATCCCATCCCAAGTTCGATTGCGGATCGGGTCTTACAAGCGGTTGAAAAAGAAGGTCACGGCATTATTCTTTTCCATGATATTCATGACCGGGCCGTCAAAGCCTTGCCGGTGATTCTTGATCGCCTGGTCGCTGATGGTTATCAATTTGCCGGATGGGATGGCACAGCGTTTACTGTCGTAAAAAATAAAAATGCCCCGCAAGATAAGGTCACTGTGAGCCCGGGCTACAGCAACTCTTGGGCAATGGTGATTGGCATCAACGATTATGCTAAATGGCCTAAGCTCCAATATGCAGTGCAAGATTCACAAAGCGTGCGCCAGATTTTGATTGAAAAATTAGGTTTTCCTTCGGATCACGTTTTCTCACTGCAAAATGGCGAAGCAACGCGCAACGGTATTCTGGCGGCGTTCCATGATCGTCTGGCCAATCCGAATGTGCAGAAAAATGATCGCATTTTTGTTTTTTTCGCTGGTCATGGAGCAACGCGGAAGCTCAGCTCAGGGCGAGATTTAGGGTATATCGTTCCGTTCGATTCTGATCCGAATGCATTTGCTGCGGATGCGATTCCGATGACGGAAATTCAAAATATATCTGAAAGCCTGAACTCCAAGCATGTGTTTTTTGTGATGGATGCTTGTTATAGCGGGCTGGGATTAACTCGCGGCGGTGCCGGCAACTATCTACGCGATAATGCAAAGCGAATTGGCAGACAAATGTTGACTGCGGGTGGTTCTGATCAAATGGTTGCGGATGGCGGACCGAACGGACATTCCGTATTCACCTGGACGCTGATGCAAGGGTTATCTGGAAAAGCCGATCTGAACGGTGACGGCATTATCACGGCGACAGAATTGGCTGCTTATGTTGCGCCCGCCGTTGCGGCGGTATCTCAGCAAACACCTGCATTTGGTAGTCTGCCAGGGTCGGAAGGTGGCGACTTTGTGTTTGAATTGCCGCTGGAAAGCGAATTTATCAACACGGCAACGACCCAACTTTCTAACGATGCGATCGCTCTGAATACAAAACTCGATTCGACCAGACCCGAACCGATAGCGAACGATAAAGGTAGCGCACCGCAGCCCAATCCCGTGGTCAAAATCAAGGATCTGCAAGGTACCGTACAAACTCTCGTGACGCCCATGAATACGCCGGTCTCTTCACGGCAGTTGGCGCAACACGCGAATGATCGTGGCTTACAGTACTACAAAGAAAAGCAATACGCCGAAGCTGAAGCGCAATTTACGCAAGCCCTGAAACTGCGCCCTGACTTTGCCCTTGCTGCGAACAATCTCGGCTTTGTTTACTATAAACGCGATCAATTCACTGAAGCGGCACGCTGGTTTGAAAATACCATCAAAATAGATCCATCACGGGCGATTGCCTATCTCAATTTAGGCGACTCTTATTTCCATGCAGGTGATAAGAACAAAGCCAAGAAAGCCTATCAGACCTACGTTGAGCTTAGTCCCAATTCGCCCTCTGCGACGTATGCAAAGCAACAGATAGAAAAACTGTAGAAAGCGGTGCAGTGCCCGGATAACTATGCAGTGTAGCGATGAAGCGCGTCAGAACTACTTCCGCTTCCAATGAAGGAAGCAGACGTAGTTCTGATAAAAAGCGTTTCAAAAAATATCTTGGATAGCGTCAGAATTTCCCTGGCTCGTGATGAACGCCAATTCAACGCAAACTCAACGCAAACTCACTGTTTGCTGTTTCCAAGCGGGATCTTGCCAACGATAGAAAATAGACAAAGATCCAGGCTTATCTGCAGAATTCTCAACCTGTAAGGTATCCATATTCACGACATCAAAGCTACGTTTAAACCTGCCTTCCGTTTTTGTTTCTCTGGCGACCAGTAATTTATTCGTCGCCGGTACCCATCCGGCAAATTCAACGTAACCCAGTTCGGGATCACTCAAAGAAGGGGGTAAAACGTCCACGACCCATTTGCCATTGAGCTGATGAAATAGCCAAAGTTCGCGCCAGCCATCCATCGGTTGCACCGCTAATGCCAATGCGGTACCACTGGCATTAGCGCGGGCAGATGATGGCCATACAATGCCGTAGGTACAACGATTCATTAAAGGCTTTGTGCTTTTTTGATCCTGCAAGGTGATGCAGGTCTCACCCGGTTTGCCAACCGTCGTTTGAATGTTCAAAGAGGATTTACCTTTCGCCATGTTCTCCCCTGCCCAACGGCTCGCACCGACGCGCAAGCCGGCTTCAGCATAGGTATTCACATCATCGTTGGTCATTTCTTCTTTATCGACGGCGGCCAGTTCGCTTAAGGCTCGCTGCGCTGCGACGCTGAAAGGAAGCTGCTTACGCGTCATCTGAAAGGCAATACCCGACCAGATGCCCGCAGCGCGCATGTGTAGCCGATTTTTAATGTATTCCGGCAGACCTGTTGGATTGACGCGATCCAACACGTCGGCACGCCAGGTATCCAACGCTACCTTTTGGGCCGGTGGCATCGCTGGATCAATACAATCGTTGCGGGTTAACGCCAGCGCAGCACGGGCTTGTTGTTCGTTGCTTGCCGCCATCGCCAGCACACGACGGAAAGCCTCGCCATCATAGCAAAGCTGCATACGCCCATCCCGTTCAAAGCCTTGGATTTTGACACCATATTGGGCGACAACTTCTAAATGTGCCGCAATGATCTCGTCATTTTGCTTGCTTTGTTTGCTTGAAGAACGTCGTGCCAGACGTTCTGCCATGCTACCGAGCGCATCAAATGCTTCAGGAGTGATTTCCGTTGCCGGCGCCGCTTTGATGTATGCTGCGGTATAGCTAATGCCCAAGGCCTCAGCGCCCGGCGTGTCGCGTAAAAAACGGACTACTGTGAGGTTATCGTTGGCATCCTTCGCCTCCAAAGAGACCAACCGCGCCTGTGACGCTTTAACGTAGCCTGCACGTTCACGGCGATGATCGTAGAGCTGCAAATAATCCAACTTTTGCGCACGGATTTCCAAACTATCGCCCTGCCACAGTACAGCTTGAGGCTGCGCCTGATCTTTCGGTGCCGCACGTAACTGCGTCTAATCTTGGGTCACAATGGCCATCATGGCGAGACTGGCAACATTGAAGAGATTTGCAATCATGATTATTGACCTTCACCATGAATTGGAAAGCCCGCCGCAGAGTTGGCTGATAAGTTTGCTGAATCAACCCCGGGATTAGCGTTTGAAGTGCTACCTGTCGTGTGATTTGTTTTATTCCCCATACCGAGCAATCCTGCGCCAACGAAGCCGCCGTCGCTCGGCGGAGGGGCGATGATGACGGAAATTTTGTCAGACAGTTTATCTGCCATGACTTTTTGTATCAGCAAAGGATTGCGGGTGATCAAGGCACCGTCACGTTCCATTTGTGTGCTTGCCACTTTACCGATTAATTCCTGACGATAGGCTTCCGCATCTGCTAATTTTCGACGCGAATCCGCTTCACCAACAGCTTCGATCACGCGCGCCTGGGCTGCACCTTCGGACGTCTTAATCCGGGCGACTTTTTCTGCTTCTGCTTCGTATTGTCGCTGTTCAATTTGCTTTTGTTTGAATGGAAGCACGTGTTTCATTGCTTCTTCCTGTGCTTTTGCTGCAATAATTGCTTCATTACCGGCAGCCTCTGCGGAGGTCTCGCGACGAATTTTATCTGCCTGCGCTTCAAGAGCAGTCTGTTTGACTTCCTTGTCTTTTAACTCCAGCGTGTAACGCATTTTTTCTGTAGCGAGTTCCGCCGCCAAAAGTTGATCCATACCGCTTTTATAATCTTGCGGCAAATCAATTTTTCCTATCATCACACTACGCAAAGTAATGCCATCAGCAGCCAGTTGTGGCTTTAGTTCCGTTTCGATTGCCTGTTGAATCTCGGCACGTTTTGTGGAGAATATTTCGCGCACGGTATATCGGGTAAAAGCTTTATAAATCACACCTTGCACCAGCGGTTCCACAATTTCTGCATTGATATCCCGCGGCAAACTCTTGGACATACTCGCGAGACGGTTGCTATCGAGCGCATAGCGAATGGTCAGATCCACACCCAGCGACAAACCTTCTATCGATTGAAATGGCGCTTCACCATTGGCGGTAGTACTTTTAACGGGGCGATACATTTGATCCAGCGTCGAATACTGGCGTAATTCATCAATGCCCGGAATTAAAACGACCATCCCCTCCCGTATTAATTCGCTGTTTCCAGTCAGTTGGTTGATTTTTACACCCACTTGACCACGCTCAATATATTTAATCGGTGGTTGCCGATAAAGGCCATAGCCAATGGCGCCGACGACGCCCATGAGAATCAGAATGGGAAATTTGGTCGATGTCAGCGTAACGACCTTTGCAGTCGCTGTTTTTAGACCAAGACGGCAAGTCTGGAATGCTGAATGAAAAGTAGAGGACACGGCTTTAACAACTGCTTTCAGACGATTGGACATGATGGCACTCACAAAAAAAAGGGTTAGAAGTCTGGGAAAGAATCGACAGATTTGTCCTACGGCTTCCAGACGATATTTTTTAACCGCGCTGTTTCTATGACCTTTTGTGGTGGTATTCCATTCTTCCCCGAATGAATCTGCTGATGCTCAAACAAATACGAAATATGCTGAGACTGTGGCATCTTGCACAGCATGGTTCCTTCCAGCTGTTCTAATTGAGCAACACACGTTGCCTTAAATCCGCGATAAACCTTGCCGTAGGTGTTTCCTAACTTGTCTCCGAGCGAATTCGGCAAACGGTTCGTTTCGACGATGATCGAATAAATTTCTCCAGGCTTGTCGCCATCTGGGTTGATGGTCAGTAGCAAGCCTTTAGCGTCGGATACCAGCAAAGTCGGGAAAGTTTGGTCTTCGAACGCGCCGACGCCCGCTGTGACTTTGAATCCGGGTAATAATTTCTGAATTTCTTGTTGGTTAAAATGGGTTTGTCCGTTAAGCGGTCCAATACCACTTTCACGAATCGCCAACATTTTGACCGGAGCAATGCTGCTAGCTTTGGCGTTACTGGCGGCGAGCCCTAACATACCAATGATGATGAAATGAGAAACCGAATATCCGATAGCAGGTTTGGTAAAGTTAAACATGTAGGGTCTCCTGAAGAACTATGATCTAAGTTTAGTCGGACGTGACGGCATTTATGTCATCGCCCTGAACTGCATCATGCGCCTGCGCTGCCGGAGCATACAATGCCGTAACCTGCCAAGATTGATCATGCACAATGATCGCTTATTCCCAGCCGTGAAGAAAAACTCACACGCAAAATATGACTTTTGCAGAAAATCCGTGGATACTCCCATTTATAGCAAATCAAGCGGAGTTATGCATCGCGAGTTCAATTTTGAAGTGCAAGCGTATTTTTGAAGAATACCTGATTGGGTGTAAGGTATCCTAACCTTTTTCTTGGTCGATTATTCAGTCTATTCATGGCGTGATCAATCTCCTGTTGTGT
>NZ_JBMPPH010000032.1:0-51764 GCF_049340285.1 Undibacterium sp. SXout20W
GCGGCATCATCTGCTTAAGGATGGCCTCCTTGCGTTCTGCTGGATAACGATTCACTGCATGTCTTTACTCCGCCCCAATACGGTTGATGTGAATTAATTGACGCGACATCTATCCTGACATAGGGGGCATTGAGCGTTGCCACTTTGAGAAATGAGCCATCTTCAGCTTGAAATCGGTTAACTAACGCTTTCCACGGGAAATTCATCATTTCCATTCCAACAGGAACTTGCCTTGTCGTTGTAGTGGTGGTTGTGTTTACCATTGGAACTGGTCCACCGAAATCATAAACAGTCGTGTCTACGTTTATTTCGTCTTTTGATTCGTATTTTGTAAAGGGGCCAAGTGATACATTTCCAGATGTTTCTTTACTATCGATGCATGTAAATATATTAAATTTCATGATCTGTCCTGAGGTGAGTGTTGGGGTAACGTGACGATAATTCGTATGTACGGTGTTATTTAAAAAAGCACAAAATTTCCTAGAATACGGCTTATTTTTATCGCGAAAACAAAATCACCGGCATTCCTAATAAATTGTTGCTTAATACTATTTAAATGCTCTAAAGCGCTAACCTATTTATTGTAAATAGTTCAGCATTGTCGTTTTATTATATTTCTCATCAATAATTTAGACACCGATACAAGTTATTCGGTACGAATTCTGCAAAACGGAAATAAATATCAAAAAAATTTCCGCTTTTCCAGGTCCGCTTCGTATCTTGTATTAGACGATCACATTTACTCTTGAGAACTACTGCAAATTCTGCAACAGAGTAACAAGTGCCGTAAAATTGCTACAGGTAACTATTTTTGCTCAACATCAATCACAACAAGTTCATTAAGCAAGAATCTAACTTCACACATACACATGCCTAGCCACCACATCTCGAACGAAGAACTAACGCGCTTGCTGCATAAATTTGCAACCAAGGACGGCAGTCAGCCCGAAATACGCAACGCTCAGCGTACGTTCTTTAATTACCTCAATAGAGAACTTGATCAGCATGTGAGACGCGTCGTGAACTACAACGAAGATATCGCGCAGGTGGCGATGCAAGAAGCCTGGATTAAAATTTTAGAATCAGCCAATAAATATGATCCGGCCAAAGCGTCCGTGAAAACATGGGCAAAAATGATTAGCGCTAACTGCGCGATCGATCAATTACGTGCCTATTATAAGCGTATCAAGATACTCGCCCAATGTACTCTGGACAAGGGCACGGACGATGCGCATTCGCCTAAAAAAACAAGTCCTGTGGTGGATGGTTCAGATCTTGCCGGAGGTTATGCAGAAGAAATTAATCATCAAATTTGTCCGTTGTTGCGCCCAGATGATCAGGTCTACGCCAATCAATTGCAACAAGCGATTAAGGCGTGTATTGAAATTTTACCGAGTAAAGACGGCCCCAATTTTCGCCAGGCGATGGAATTATGCCTGGACGAAGATTTAAGCTATGCACAAATGATGAGCATATTGGCGGCGCAATCCCCTCGTTATGCTGATCTTAATGTTGAGCAAGTAAGGGGATGGGTCAGGCAGGCAAAATTAAGAATGCAACATTGTATTTCCCAAAAGTTAGGATGGAACAACGATGGCAATACGGACAGGAGCAATCCATGAATGACGATTTCAACCGCTTTCGCGCATTGTGCTTTCTTTATGCATGCGGAAAATTAGACGCATCAGAAACCAGTTGGATGCAGCAAATGCTGCTGTCACATCCGGAACTCAAGACCGAACTGGAAGCCGACCAACAATTGGTGACGGCGGCGCGCGAAGCATACGCCGCAGATCGTACTAAGGCAGCGCCGCTGGTTAGTTTCGATGCTATTGTGAGTCAGATAGAAGACAAGCCGTCATCATTAATCAGTTGGCTGGTACAGCAATGGAATCGCCCCATGCAGACAGGATGGGCGCTAACGGCAGTAGCAACCTTGGTGATCGCCACTGCCGTGCAAACTTACCAATTACGCGATGCAACACAAGTTAGTGCGGCCAGCAACCAATACCGTGGTGGTGCAACCGCACCGTCCCCAAACAGCCCGATGATAGAAGTTGTCTTTGCCGATGCGGTAACTGTAAGTGATTTACGGCGCGTATTGCCGATTCTGAATTTAGCGATTATCTGCGGCCCCGACCAGCAAGGGGTCACCCATATAGCCGTACAAAGCGGCTCAGCGGAGCAAGCGCTAACTCAACTCAACGCCAGCAAACTCGTTATTGATGCGCATCTGGTTCAAGGAAAAGCATCATGCGCAGCACGTTAGTTTTTATCGCCGCTTTAGTCGCACTATCGTGGACAACTTTCACGTGGGCCGATAAAACAGATTATCGGACCGCGCCAAAGTATGCGCTAGTAATCGGCAATACACGCTACGATGGAGCGCTTCAGTTACGCAACGCAGGTAACGACGCCAAGCTCATTGGCGATCGACTGCATCACGCTGGATACACCACGGAACTAGTGTTCAATACTGATCGCAATACCTTATTTTCAGCCATTGGTCGGCTGGCGGATCATCTCAAGAATGGTGGAGTGGGTATTTTTTATTACGCGGGTCACGGCGCCGAAATCAAAGAGCGAAACTATCTGATCCCGGTCAATGTATCGTTAAAAGATGTCGGCGCGATCACGCAGCAGTCAATTCCGGTGGAGTATCTGATCCAGCGCTTAAGAGATAGCGGCGCGCAGTTGTCGATCGTATTACTGGATGCATGCCGAAACGATCCCGCACAAGTTAGTTTCAACCCGATCTATCGCGGTGTCGCACCGGTTGGGTTTGCTCCCCAAAAACCGGCCAATGGCATGGTGATTGCCTATGCCACACAACCGGGCGAACGGGCTTTGGATGGGGACGGTAACGACGGCCCCTTTGCTGCCGCACTCGCCGATTGGATTGTTCGCCCGGGTATGCCGCTTGAAGAAGCCGTCAAGCATGTGATGGCCGATGTGCGTACCAAAACGAAAGATGAACAGCGCCCTTGGCTGGCGACATCCTTGATTGGCGATTTTGCGATTGTGCCGGCAGCAGGTCAGCGAGCTGAACTCATGACAGCTAAAAATGGCCAAAACGTCGATGGCAGTATCGTGCGTGGCCAATTAACGTCCTCAGCAACGCCGCAGTTTATGCAGTGGTTTCAGTCACTGACAAATGACGAACAGATGAAACTCACCAACGATATTTACCGTCAAGCCAAAGCCGTCAATAACGATGATTTACCGCGTCTGATGCAGCAAGCCAAGGGAGGCAGTGTGATTGCACAATCCGTACTTGGCTTGGCCTATCGGCAAGGCTTTGGCGTCGGGATGCAACAAGTACGCAGCAATCAACAAGCGATGAAATGGCTGGAAATGGCCGCAGCACAACACATGCCATTTGCACTCAATGAACTGGGTGAAATGATGTATTTGGGACATGGCGCATCAAAAAATCCAGCTAAAGCGAAAGACTATTTTGAAGCGGCGGCCGCCCAAAATTACACACCCGCGAAACTTAATTTAATTCAGTTATTTAGCGAATCCGGTCAACTGGATGCCACTAAAATAATGGATATTTTGCAAAAAACGCCACATTAACAGTGGCGCCCGAACACGATAACTGGGATAAATGCTCGGTTTTTTTGCCTTAGGCGACGGTAATCACTGACTCTGAATCCAACAACATTCCTGCAGCAAAAATCCTTCCGGCATGTGCCAAAGCACGAATAATCCGCTTAATAAAAATAGCCAACTGAGTTCGCTCTGAGAACAACACTTCCGCAGCAAACCAAACCGTATCCCGAGTGGTATAGCCTTTTACCACCTTCATTTTACGATTGACATTATCCAGCATACACATTGCTTGATTTAATTCCGACTGATCTTTGATCTGCCAAATATTAGGCAAAATAATTTTAGCAAAATCTGCATCATCTTCATCAAAACACAGCGCGTAATCCAGACCTTCAAACTTAAAAGTAATATCGCCATCCGCATCGACTATGGCAGAAAATCCCTCATTAAGAAGATAGTTGAGTAAATAGTCGACATGGCTCTCTTGGGTCATGGGAATGTTGTCTTGTCGGGTGTGCATAAAATGGCTCCTTAAAATCGGCTGAATGAACTCGTTCATATCCCAACATGGGTTGCATCTGAACGTCAAAAACAGCGTCATTACAACGACGCTTGAGTTCTATTCGTTAGCCAAGCGAGAAACCGGAAAAATTAATTCAACCAGCCCAAATAGTGATCCCGAACACAGTGCGATCAATCTGAATAAGTATCAATAAAGCTCTGCATTATTTGAAAAATTTTTTATTATTTTTATTTCCGTTTTTTTGCCGGATTAACGAATAGAGGATAAGTGCTCGCATTACTGTCGATGAATAAATCTCCCTCATTACAAAATCACTGACGGCAACGAAGCAGTGCGAGCCCGATATTCATTTAAATACGACTAACTATTTATGTAAAAGGACACTATCATGCAATGCAACTTCGTCGTGGCGACTACCTTACTATTGACATTATCGGCATGCGGTGGTGGCGGCAATGCCAATTCCTCTGGCTCGGGTAACACAAGCGGCTCAGGCTCTGGTACTGGCTCTACCTCGTCTTCAGCCTGCGCAATTTCTTCGGCAGATCCCTTGATTGCCGTGTCCTTGACTGGCGACATTGGTAATGCACAGTTCCAAAATGGCGGTACGCAGTTGGTCTATTCCGGTGGATTAAGCGGTACATTAAATCTCGTCAATGACCCAACCATCCCCGCTTCTTGCATGGACTCGAACGGATCGGCTACTTCCATGCACACGGCAATGCAAGGTGGTACCGGATCGATTGGTATTTCGCATGCTTTGGTCAACGGCATCGACAAACCGGTTTTTTTGATGAAGGCTAGCGCACTCGCAGCTAATACTGACTTATCGTCAGGTGCCGGCAATTACGTCATGCTGCGCTATCAGAATGACACGCTAGGTGGCGGACAGACCCGCATGTCTTATGTTAACTTTGTTATCGATAACGCCGGTAATTGGAGTATGTGTAAAAACGCCCCAACCTGCACCACACCAACCGCCACCGGGACGATACAGGCTAAAGCTGGCACAACGAATCAGTTTGAATTTGTCTCGGCAGGTTTGGTTCGGGGTGTTTCGTTTGTGCTGGGCTCAGGTACAAGCCGCATCTTGGTCAATGCCGAACATGATACCGGTGACGGGTTAGTATCCGGGATTCATTTTGGATTTCCACAAAGCCCTTGGAACCCCGCGCTAAACAGCTATACCAGCAACAGCACAGATCAAAGCGTATCAACTGGGACATTAGCTGCGGGGAGTATCATCGTAAAAACTCAAACCCATTTTTTGATGGCAAATAATCCCATCGAGGGTATTGCAACAACTACTACATCGGATGGCCAGATCAACTATTTAATCTCTTCGCCATCGGGATTGCTGGTTACAGGCAATAATGTCAGCAATAATTTTGATAACGGGCCGGGATATTTTTCATTTGGAATTACACAAGCGAGTAACTAATTTTTAAATTCCGGCGCATGGTATCAGGTTAAAAAATGCCTACAGACTTTACCGTAAAACATTTGCTTGCTCACTATGTGCCGCGAATCTGTTATTGGCCGAATTATGAATTTTGACAGATCAGTGATCTAACAGAATTGGGCAATTGCGACCAAATCCAGATTATCGGACTGCCAGCGGTAACATTAAAAATCTGACTTCCAACGCTGGATCGCCACCTAGCGTGCAGCCACATTTATCCAGCTAAAGCCATTCGTAAAATCAATCAATAATCCGCATTTTAAATTGTCGGCCTTTGATGTTAGTACGACTTAACTTATCCACGGTGTTTCGTGCAACATGACGGTCGATCGCGACATAGGTGGAGAATTCGGAGACGTTAATTTTGCCGACTTGCTCTTTTTTGAGACCAATGTCCGCCGTCAATGCGCCGAGTAAATCCCCCGGGCGCAATTTGTCTTTTTTGCCGCCAAAAATACAGACGGTCATCATAGGTGCTTGCAAGACTTGCTCTGGTGCGGCTTCAAGTTGGTTAATGTCGGCCCAGGTGACCGCTTCGCCTTGGTATTCGGCGATAAGTTTGACCCATTTCTTTTCATTGGGAGTGGCTAAACTCAGAGCCAGACCCTTCTCGCCAGCGCGGCCAGTACGACCAATACGGTGGATATGCACTTCGGTGTCCTTTGATACATCCACATTGATCACCGCGCCTAAAGTTTGGATATCCAGACCACGGGCGGCGACATCGGTCGCCACCAGCACCGAGCAACTCTGATTGGCAAAACGAATCAATACTTCATCGCGGTCACGTTGTTCAAGATCACCATGTAAGGCAAGAGCGCTGATCCCCTGGGCTTGCAATTCCTCTGTCAACTCGCGGCAATGAATTTTGGTATTACAAAACGCAATCGTCGAAACGGGTTGATAGTGATGCAATAAACGGGCGACGGCTTCATTGCGTTCTTCGGGCGTGACCAGATAAAACAACTGTTCGATGTGATTTGCGGCGTGTTGTGACTCGACTTTAATTTCAATGGGATCGCGCAACAATTGTTCGCTGGCTTTGCGAATATTGTCTGGATAGGTTGCTGAGAACAATAGAGTCTGCCGACGTGGTGAACAGGCTTCCACGATGGTATAAATGTCATCATAAAAGCCCATATCCACCATACGGTCCGCTTCATCGAGCACTAAGGTCTGCACGCTATTGAGTTTGATCGTGCCGCGACTGATGTGGTCGATCAGACGTCCTGGAGTGCCGACCACAATGTGTGCACCGTGTTCGAGCGAAGCAATTTGTGGCCGCATCGCCGTACCGCCGCATAGTGTCAGAATCTTGACATTGTCGATGGCTCTCGCCAACCTGCGCAATTCATTCGCAACCTGATCAGCCAACTCCCGCGTCGGGCAAATGACCAAAGCCTGAACTGCGAAATAGGTCGGATTGAGCTTGGCTAAGATGCCCAGACCAAAAGCAGCTGTCTTTCCGCTTCCGGTTTTTGCCTGTGCAATCAGATCACGTTGTTGCAATATGACTGGCAAGCTTTCTGCCTGAATCGCCGTCATCGTCTGATAACCCAGACTATCGAGGTTGGTGAGAATTGCGGCGGATAGAGGAAGAGAACTGAAAGAAGTGGAATCGGACATGGGGGTCATTTCAAAAATTCGGAGTGATATTTGGACAATATTTAGACAATGCTTGGACAATATTTGAATCGATATTCAGAGCTAAATTCGTAACTGAAATTCGGCGTTAAATTCGAGGTCATATTCGGGCCAATATTCGGGCCAATATTTGAACCAATATTCGAAGAAACAATTGCGCAGTCTTGATGATGTGGTGCTCCGAAATGCAGCGCCAATATCATCCTGGCAGATCTTTTGCTTCACAAAAACAAGCAAATTGAATGCAAACTGCATAATGCATCAGGCTTTATGTGCATATTGTAGGGCATGAATCTGTTCTTGGCGGTAAATCGCCTTAGTTTGTGCCCAATCACACTTAATAAATCTTTAGTAAGTGGTACTCTGATAAGAATTCTAGGACGGCTACTAGCCAGCAAACATTTTTTGAGTACGTCATTATTTGCTGAAAAGTAACATTTGATTACATATTCATTTTGATGAAGCTTAGAATTCAGGAGAAACTTAGGCAAAATTGCGTTTATAGCGAAAAAGACGTCTACTTCCACCTTAGATAATTATCGAATTTGTGCACACTATCAGAAAACTCCGGCATTTTTGGTTGCAACAGGGCTCGTATCAACGTTTATTCGTACCTTTGTTTGTGCTTATTTTCGTTGTCGCTGGAATACGCTATTACATGCTCATCGATGCCGAAACAAACGATGGATATCAAAGACAGCAGGCGGCTTTATATCATGCACAGCATCACCTCATTCCCAGTCTGACCGAGTTTAGTAGCCGTCGCGACGTCGCTGCTATCTCGAATCTACTAGAACAATCAATGCAAGATGCGCCGGATATTGCGAAGATTGTGTGGTTCACCAACCAACAATCCATCGAGGTTCGTCAACGACCACTGTCATCCGATGCGCCATTATGGTTTGCACGAATGAATCGATTAGATCCGATCAGCGTGACCCTCGCGACCTCTTTGACAAACGGCCAAAAAGCGCATTTGCAAATCACCGGCAGTACAACGCCAGCGCTGAACCGGATTTGGCGTAAGGTTGGTCAACAACTTATTCTTTCCGGGTTTTTGCTGACGTGTATTTGCGTTTTGCTGGGGACGATATTGCGTAACAATGCGCGTACATTGGCAAAACTGGCTGATGCTAACTATCGTTTTCAGCATGGCGAATACTCTGTGCGCATGTCTGGCGGCAGCACATCTGAAGGTAGGACGCTGATCTCGACATTTAATAGCATGGCTGCCGAGATCGAACAGTTGGTCGCCAGCCTGCGTCTGAGCCAGGACGAACAAAGCGAACAATTACACTTCATGTGGCAGTTGCTGACCGCTTTACCTATTCCGATCTTCTTTAAAGATCATAGCGGTGTTTGTCGAGGCGTCAATGCAGCATGGACTGATATGTTTGGGATTACCGCGCAGCAAGCGATTGGGCGCCCAATGAATGTGCTTCTGCCTTTGGTCGAACAAGTCAGCCACAATTTTCATACGGCGCAACGCGGTCAAACGATCGGTCATGTGGAATTAGAGATCAATATTCCAGCAATGGATCGCGATCTGGTGGCTATCTACTATGAGGCAGCCTACACCACGACGGACGGAAAGCCATCCGGCGTCATCGGTGCTTTAGTCGATATCAGCGATCGCAAACAAATTCAAGCTGATTTGGCAGTGGAAAAGGAAAGAGCAGAGACCACGCTCGATTCAATTGGCGACGGTGTGATCAGTACCGATATCAATGGACGGATACTGACTTTAAATCGCGTGGCGCAGCAGTTAACGGGCTGGACGCGGACGGAGGCGCAGCATCTGCAACTTGAGCAGGTGTTTGAATTATCTGATCCTGATTTGCACGCATCTCTGGCAAAATTTTTACAAAAAATTGAATGGCAAAGTTCGACCTTTCAAGCCAATAACCAAGCGCTACGGTGTCGCGATGGCAGGCTGCTCGATATTAATTTTACTGCCGCACCGATTCGGCATATCGATGGTACGCAGAGTGGGTGTGTTTTGATTTTCCGTGACTTGAGTGAGCAACGCCAGCTATTACGACAAATTTCATGGCAAGCAGGGCACGACGTGCTAACCGGATTGGCGAACCGTAGTTCGCTTAATACGCATTTTCAAAATGCCATCCAATCGGCTCGTGAGCAGAATAATTTCTTAGCAGTTTGTTTACTCGATCTTGACCATTTTCAATCGATCAATGAACAATATGGACAGGAATTTGCCGACAAGTTGCTGCAGCGTGTTGCACGTCGTTTAGAGCGTAGTGTCGGTGAAGGTAATCCCATTGCTCGGTTGGGAGGTGACGAGTTTGTCGTCTTATTGCAGAATCAACGCGATCTCGCCGAGGTCAATAAAAATTTGGCCTTCTTGCTTAGCGAGCTGGCGCAGCCGTATCAAATTGAGCAACGCCTGACAAGTATGTCGGCCAGTATTGGCGTTGCGATCTATCCTCGTGATGACAGTAGCCCAGACGCTTTGCTACGATTTGCCGATCAGGCGATGTACCAGGCAAAAATTAGTGGTCGAAATAAGTTTCACTTATTTGATGCAAAGCGGGATCTTGAAGTACGCACGCGTCATAATCAACGTGCGCGTATTCGTGAAGCCCTGTATAACCAAGAATTTGTACTGTATTTTCAACCTAAAGTTGATATGCGCCGCGCCCAGGTCATCGGCATGGAAGCCTTGTTGCGATGGGATCATCCAGAGCGCGGCATTCTCGGCCCAATGGAATTTTTGCCACTCATTGAACAGACTGATTTAATCATTGAGGTCGGTGACTGGGTGATGCATAAAGCGCTAGAACATATGCGCGAATGGGTTGCTGCTGGATATCATTGGGTTGTCAGTGTCAACATCGCGGCCAGACATTTTCAGTCGAATGACTTTCTTGAAAAATTAAGAGAAATCCTCGCATTATTTCCTGAGTTACCACCACAGACATTAGAAATAGAAATTCTTGAGTCTGCGGCTGTGCAGGATATTCAGTCTGTGCGAGAACTGATGCTCGCTGCACAGCAACTTGGTGTTCGTTTTGCCCTGGATGATTTCGGCACCGGCTATTCATCGCTATCGTACTTAAAGCGCTTGCCAGCCAATATTCTCAAGATCGATCAGAGTTTTATTCGCGACATGCTTGATGATCAGGACGATTTGGCATTGATTGGGGCGATTATTGGTTTGGCACGCGCCTTTAAACGCGAAGTCATCGCCGAAGGCGTTGAAACGTCCGCGCACGGCGTTGCTCTCATGCGCTTGGGTTGTGATTTCGGACAGGGATTCGGCATCGCCCGCCCCATGCCTGCCGATGCGGTGGTGTCATGGGTGCGTAACTACGTTGCACCAGCGGCATGGCATACTTTGGTTCTGAATTAAATGTAAAACTGAACTGAACCTTTATTTATTCGGCGTTTCACCAACAGCTTTAATGTCGTTTGCTACGCTGATCGAGAGTTTCTGTAACACCTCAGAAATCGCTGGCGCAATACTGCTGTAGTCACTGTTGTTTAACGCAACAGAACGCTGTAGTTGTTGGCGTCGCAGGATTTTTTTGTTGGTGTCGGAAATCACCCAGACCATCTCCATCTGCACTTCTTTCGCTGGTGCGATATGTAATTGCTGTACCTCGACATTCACGAAATAGCGTACCCCCGTGGCATGTAGCAGAGGTCGCTGGTGCAGCCATGCTTGCGGTAATTGGGCTTGCAGATCCGCTTGCAGCGCTTGTCGGATTTGTTCGTCTAATGGTGCAATCCAGCGTTGTTCGTCGAGAATTTGTAATTCCGTAACGGACTTTTGAACGACTAATTGCGGGCGGTTGATCATCTCCGGAATCGTGACCGCTTCCAGAATGACATCATATTTAGTATCACTTGAGGCAGGCTCATGGTGGGCATAACTCAGTTGATAAAAATGTTCCTTATTTGGACTAGCACATCCTGCCAACGACAAGGACAGTAACACCAGGCTAACCTGACTCAGGCGTGACGTAAAAGAGATCGCCGTAAGATTGTATTTCTTGATCATGGTTTTACTTTCTCTTTACCGAATACGACAGAATCTGGATGTCGTTCCAAAGTATCAGCCAGGTTGGCGAGTGAGCGGGCGGACTTGGCGACCTGTTTCAATGCATCGCGTAAGTCTTGTTGAACTGGTGCATCTTCAGATAAAACGGCATTGGCGCTGGTTAATGTGGCACGTGCCTCTTTTAGCGTTGAGCTCAATTCAGGCGTGACATCGGTATCCAGATGGTGCGTTAATTTCTCCGTGTTTTCTAATGTCTTGTTGAGCTTTGTCAGCGCGGCGACTAACTCACTTGATAATTGGTCAAACGGAATCTGATCCACTTTTTTCGCAATACGTCCGACAGTATCCTGAATTTCTGCCAATCCACCATTGTTACTCGGTAGTACCGGATACTCGCCAGTCCAAATTATTTTGGCAGGTGGACTATCGGGGAAAAAATCGAGCGCGACATACAATTGTCCGGTCAACAAATTTCCTGATCGCAATTGTGCCCGCAGACCTTTAGCAACGAGACGGTCCAATAGGGCATGTTCTTTACGTGCGGTATCGTCATCCGGTGCTTGTGAGCCGCTTCTGAGTTGTGTACGCAAGCGGTCTGGATAAATACTGATTTCGACTGGAAAGCGAGGAATTTGGCGGTCTTCTGAAAAATCGACGCCGATCGATTTTACTTCGCCGATGACGATGCCATGTAAGTCCACTGGCGCACCTTTTGATAAACCACGCAAGGAATCTTTAAAATACATCAAATAAGAACGCACCCTGGTGTCCGGAGAACGCATTGCATAGTCGCGATTTTCAAACAGAGTGAACACGGTGCCGCTGTCAGCAGGTTTTTGACCTGGCGCAGCATCTTCGGTATTTTGGAACGCGAGCCCACTGTCTATCAGAGAGGTTAATGATTCTGTTGAGACTTTGACGCCATTAGCATCCAGTGCAATTTCAACACCGCTAGCGTGCCAGAAGCGCGTTTGTTCATTGACGTATTGATCATAGGGTGCATCAATAAAAACGCGCAGAGTAATTCCTTTGCCGTCTTTGTCCAGACTGTATTGCGTTACGTGCCCAGCGTTGATATGACGGAAAAAAACTGGCGAGCCGTAGTTAATCGAGCCGACTTGCTTACCGTGTAACACAAACTCGTGACCGACCGAATCTCGCGTCACTAGCGGCGGCGTTTCAAGACCTGTGAATTGATCTGTTGTATCAGTTGCGAGGCCAACATCGACACTGATGTAGGCACCTGATAACAGTGTACTTAAACCTGACACGGAGCCGCCGGAAATACGCGGTCTTACCACATAAAAGCGCGTATCAGAAGCAAGGATATCAGCAGCGCTTTTGATTAATTGGGCAGTGACAATCACATTTTTACGATCACTGGAAAGGCTGATGGTTTTCACCAGACCAACGTCAACATCTTTATAGCGCAATTTGGTTTTACCGACTTCCAGGCCTTCAGCAGATTTAAATGTGATGGTGATAACCGGTCCTTGGCTGGTAATGCTGTGTATCACCAGCCATAAGCCGATTAATGCGGCGATGACGGGAACGATCCAGACCACAGATGGCAGGCGTCGACGAGAACGGACGGTCAGGCCAGGGACGCCAGTCGCGTCTGCATGATGTCGTACTATGGTTATCGGTGGTTCATCTCCCTCAGGAGACGGTGGCACATGATCATTCATTGTTTTTTTATCGCATCCCAAATTAAACGAGAATCAAAATTTAATGCAGATAACATAGTCAATACTACAACGGCGGCAAAGGCAAATGCACCTTCCCCCGGAAAGACGGAAGCCAAGCTTTGAAACTGTACCAAGGCTACGAGTACCGTGACAACATAAATATCCAGCATTGACCAGCGACCGACAGTTTCAACGATACGAAATAGTTGCGTTCGTTGTAACGCGTGTGACGTCGCTCCGCGCCAGCTGGTGAACAACAAAAAACTCATCGAAAATAACTTCAGCAATGGCACCATCACACTGGCAAAAAAAACCAGTAATCCCAATGGCCATGAACCAGTTGCAAACAACAAAACGACACCACTCATGATGGTGTCGTCTTCCGGTCCAAAGATTGTCTCTATATGCATCACAGGCAATAAATTCGCGGGGATATATAAAATATAGGCCGCAATCAGATAGGCCACAGACTTACTAAAAGAGTTTGCATTGCGGACATGTAAATGCGCGCCGCACACGGGACAGTGCACGTTATTTGCATGAAAATGGCAGAGTGTTTCACAAATCTGACAGGTCACCAGTCCGGCGCTGGCACCGGTGAGCATTTTTTCTTCTGATGGCGGTCGTATCGTGATGTCTTGTTGGTCGTCAAAGTGTGGCATCGGATCTCCTTTGATGTGACCATGTCCAGACATTGCGCGGCGTTAACATGCTCCCCATGATTGCCGATACCAGGATCAAGGCGGCGCAAGACCAAAAGGCAGGGCCGACGATAATGTCAGCCAGATCTTTCAATTTGACTAATGACACCAACAGACCAAGCATAAACACTTCCACCATGCTCCATGGACGTAGTTTGCGTAATACAACAAGAGGCCAGCTCGTGGTTTTCAGGTCTTTGCCCCATTTTATATGTCCCAAGATATAGATCTCGATGCCAATTTGCAGCGCAGGTGCGACAATCGTAGTGAGAACCACGAGCAGACACAACAGGTGCATTTCCCGGTCCCACATAGCCAATGCCGCGCCGAACAGGCTGGTTTCACGGGTATTTTGCTGCAGATGCAGCGACATCAACGGAAACGTGTTCATAATAAAAAACAGGATCGCTGTTGTGCACGCAAGCGCCAGAGTCTGGTCCAGCGTTGCGCTACCATGTTGACAAAGTTTTGCGCGGCAACGCGGACAACAAGCGGCCTCACCCCGATCGAGCGTGACTTCATGACAAATTAAATCGCATTCGTGGCATACCACGAGTTTTAATTCTGACATCGCAAGCTATCCATTTTTGAAGCGTCTAAGGCGCTGCGCTTGAGCGCCCAGGTTTTTTACGCAACAGCGCAGCGATGATATTAAAACATACTGTGTGTGAGTTTGATGTATAAAAAAACGGCGTGTCTTTCGACACACCGTTTTGAATCCAATAATGCTGATGTTGTTTGCCTTATTTGTTGCTCACCCTATTTGGCAGGATATTTAATGCTTAACTCTTTCAACACATTGTCAGCGTGATCGACTTCCGTCATGACCCATAACATGTAGCGGATATCAACATGAATAGCGCGGGTGATGGCGCTGTCAAAATACCAGTCTTTGGTAATGGACTCATAAGTCGAGTCAAAATTCAACCCAACTAGTTCACCGTGTTTATTTAACACCGCAGAGCCTGAGTTGCCGCCAGTCGTATCGGCGCTGGATAAGAAATCCACAGGTACCGTACCGAGTGTCGCATCTTTGAATACACCATAGCGTTTCTCTTTAATTGCTGTAAGTAAATTATCTGGCGCAATAAATGGTGCTTTACCGGTGTGCTTTTCAAGGATGCCTTCGACGGTCGTGAAAGGGCCTTTGCTGATGCCATCGCGTGGGCTATACGGTGCGACTGTGCCAAAGGTGACACGTAAGGTCGAATTGGCGTCGGCATAGACCGGTTTGCCTTGGGAATTTTTCCAGGCAATAACGGCTTGCATATATTGCGGGATCACGCGTTCCAGATTGCCATTAACTTCTTTCCGGCGCTCTTCTAATGACATACCGATACCCGCCAATCTGATGGCCAGTTTGATAAATGCATCATCAGATTGCTGGAATGCAAGAGGATCTTTTTTCAACCATGCCAACCGTTTGGCAGTGTCACCTAGTTCGCTTTGCTGATAAAGTCCCGCGACCATTTCGGGCATCGGCAATAAGATATCCAAACCCTGCGGATGAGTTTTAGCATCAAGTTTGTTATAGCGTTGCAAGGCCGCCGTATAACGTGCCTGATCTACATTCGCCAGATACGATTGCTCTAATCGAGCAAGGCGGGCACTGATAAAAGTGACATCGCGCTGTTGGTATCCGCTGTCGCGTTGGCTGTCGGATTTTGTTGTTTCTAAAGCCAAACGGTACAAAGTACGGGCGCTCTTGAGTAACTCACTGTTGGTGGCGACTGACCAGGCGAATTCTTCTTCAGTTAATGCCATATCGCTGGCAATGACCGTATCGAGTTCTTTCAAGAAATCTTTATCTGGATTGTTTTGGCTAAACCAACTGCGAAACTCGGCGTCTTGTTCGTCCTTAATCACGGCGATGTCTTTATGCTTAAAGCCATCGACCAGGCCTTCGGTTTTTTTCAAGCCATTGTTAATGCTTTTGACGACGTTAGCATAGCGGACTTCCGCATCCGCATTTCCTTGCGTAGCGGCGGCAATCACCGTCAGATCAGATTGTGATTCTGCGATGCGTGCGGGGTAACTGACATCGCGGGCGAAGCGGATCTCTTCGGGCAATTTATATCGACTAGTGCGTCCCGGATAGCCTGCCAACAGGATCGGATCGCCATTTTTCAGACCCATTGCCGAAACCACTAAAAAGTCTTTTGACTTGTAGGGCATATTGTCTGGTGATGGTGCTGCAGGGCGTCCGTCTTTTCCGACGTAGGCACGCAAGAAGGCGAAGTCACCTGTATGGCGCGGCCATTCAAAATTATCGACTTCACCACCGTAGTTGCCAATCTTGTCAGATGGTGCATAGACTAATCTGACATCACGTATCATTAATTGACGAATCCGGTAATATTCCAACCCCCGATGAAAACTCGGTATCGAACAACGGTAAGCGGCGTCTTGTTCACATTCAGCAACCAGGCTCTTAATTTTATTTTCAACTAAGGCATGACGCTCTTTACCACTCATGGTCGCAGTAATCCCTTGGGTTACCTGAGCAGTGACATTTTCTACCTTGTCCGTGATATACATCCGCGAGTCAGCACCCGCAGGTAATTCCTCGGTCATTGATTTGGCTAAAAAACCATCACTGATGTAATTTTTCTCAGCGTTGGAGTTACGTTGAATGGCGCCGTAAGCACAGTGATGATTGGTGACGACTAAGCCGCTATCAGACACAAATGACGCCGAGCAGCCACCCAAGGACACCATGGCACTCATAGGATGCTTAGACAGATCAGCGAGTTTTTCGGCGGGAATTGTGATGCCAATTCGCTTCAATTCTGCTTTTAATTGTGGCAGCTGATGTGGTTGCCATTGACCTTCGTCTGCAAAAACAGTAGCGGTACTTGTGATTGCGACACTGGCCAAAAATAGCGAGAGGGCGTTGGATTTTTTCAAATTGTGCTCCGTCTTTTACACTGTTTCGCATCCCAAAATGAGGGTTGGAAACTATCGTTATGTTGGGTAATTCAGAAATCAGAACGAGGTAGTCGCTTGATCATACGTGGCGCAGGCTGAGGCCATCGAGCAGCAACTCCAGAGATTTGTTTATCAGCGAGGGCCTTACATAAAGGCACTCGCCTGATATATCTGGGAGACCGGCTTAGCTTATTCCGCTAGCATTTCGCGTTTGACGCGACGGGCGATTTCCCAATCTAGTTCTTTGTTGCGCTTTTTTTCTAAGGCATCGATATGGCGGAGTTTTTTATCCGCGACAAACTCGCCGGATAAAATCAGTCGCGGTTTAATCGCGGCAGAAATTAAGCCATTGGTCGCCCATTCAGAGCGGGGCAGCGTAGAACCAGCAAAAATGCCGTAGTCTTTACCGCAGCTAATACCTTTTTCACCAACCACAGATTCACCGGCTTTAATGTATTTTGCGGCGTACAAATTCGCGGCAGTTGCAATCCAACGGCCAGCATGGATTTCACCAAACAAGCTGCTGATTTCGCCTTTAGCACGGATGCTACCCCAGGCACTGATGTCGCCCTGGCTACCAATGGCACCAGCAGAAACATTTCCCTGGCTGATAATTTCACCCGCAAACAAACTGCCTTCGACATCAATATTGGTTTCGCTGAAAACTTCACCCTGGCAATTGCAATCACCTGCAACATGAATTGCGCTGGCTGCCAGATGGCCGCCGATGAATTGTACCTCTGACGCTTCCAGATCATCGTCGAGTTGCAGATTGCCGTGGCAATCCAGATCGGCGCAAGACAAATAACCCAGGCCTTGAATATCACCAAAGCCACCAAACACATCGTTGTGTTCATGACGCGCCAGAATCGCCGGATGGACTAAGGCATCCATAAAACTGCTGCCATCTTTTGCCGGTTTACGTTGGTCAATTTCTAATACGCGTAGCATCCATTCGGCGCTGCAGCCGGTTTTAACCAAAAATTCAACGTCAATGTTGCCGCCCACATCAAGCGTATGGCCGATGTACAAAGATTGCACCTGAACATCACCCGTTACCGTCAATTTACCAAGGCAAAATACTTCTTCTGCAATCAGATCACCATCAATCAGCAAATCTCCCCCAACGATCAATTGCGTCGTGATCGTTACATCCCCCTGAATATGTACGTCGCCTGTGCTGGAAAATTGTTTGCGTTTCAGGGTCTTGGCTTGAAACGGTTCTGGAGCAGGAATCGCAGGCAGGATCACTGCTGGCTTGGCGGCGCGTTTAGTCATGATGGACCTTAAAGGGTGAAGGTGAAAACAAAATTGTTCGCCATTATCCCAGAGTTAAGCCCTAGAAAGCGACAAATGACAGGTTTTTGATTGATACGTAGGCTAAATCCAGCTTTTTTCACGTTGGATGAAATCGAAAATTCTAAGGAAAATACCTTGTGAAGGATAATAACTGCAATTATAATAGAAATCATTCTCATTTGCGTTAAGACTTGATTCGGTGTTTCTATTATCTGTTTTTAATATCAAGTCTGCGTTTGCCTTCAAATCTATGATGACCTTGCCCTTAATTGTTGCTCCAAAAGCGGAAAATGCCCCTTTCCCGCCTCGCTTTGTTTTACGCTCTCTTTTGTTCACTGTGATGGCGGTATCGGTTTGCATTTTGAGCGCTTGTGGTGGCGGCAACACAGCGCCACAGGCGGCAACCGGTGCGGATGTTGGGCTGAGCGCAGCAGCCCAAATTGGTAAAAAAATCTTTGCCGATATCAGCCTCTCAGCGTCAGGGAAAATGTCTTGTGCAACTTGCCATGATCCGAGCAACGCACATGCTCAAACCAATAATCTCAGCGTACAACTTGGTGGTCAAAACCTCGATGTGCCAGGCTTTCGTGCCGTTCCTTCGTTGCGCTATATTGATAAAACACCGGCGTTCGCATTTGGTGATGATGGCAAGCCTTTAGGTGGATTTACGCGTGACGGGAAGGCGCCAAATCTCGCGGTCCAAGCTGAGACACCGTTTATGGCAGCGCATGAAATGGCCAATACTGGCCGAGCGGATGTGGTTGCTAAGTTGCAGCGTGCAAGTTATGTCAATGAATTTACGAGTGCATTTGGCGCCAACATTTTTAGCAATGTCGATACCGCATTCGAACGCGCCTTATTTGCCTTACAACAGTATCAGTTGGAGGACAGCGATTTTCACCCTTATGACTCAAAATACGATCGCTTCTTAGCGGGTAAGGCAATGTTATCTGATAGTGAGTTACGCGGACTTGCCTTGTTCAACAATCCGACCAAGGGCAATTGTGCAGCTTGCCATATCAGTAAAAAAGGCGCCGATGGTTCTGCTCCTTTGTTTACCGACTTTACCTTTGATAACCTCGGCGTACCGAGGAATAAACTGATTCCGGCAACCGCAGCAGCAGATTATTTCGACATGGGTGTCTGTGGTCCGGATCGTACGGATTTAGCCAAACGTACTGAATTTTGCGGCGCATTCAAGGTACCAACGCTGCGTAACGTAGCGACCCGCAAAGTATTCTTCCACAACGGCCAATTCAATAATCTGCGCGATGTCGTCAATTTTTATGTGCGCCGTGACACCAATCCTGAAGAGTGGTTCCCATTTGGCACAGATGGAACTATTCAAAAATTCAATGATTTGCCAGCTGCCTATGCCGGTAACGTCAATGTCAAGGAAGGGCCGTACAACCGCCAACCAGGCATGGCTGCTGCACTGACGCCATCAGAGGTCGAGGATGTGATTACTTTCTTATCGACCTTGAACGACGGTTACAAGCCTTAAGCAATAAAAATATCGACATTAAAAATTAAAATACCGAAAGCTAACATGAAGAAAAATATCTTTTCCCTCAGCGTTTGCAGCGCCATCATCGCTACCGCCTTTGTTACGCCAGCTCACGCCGATGAAGCAGCCTTGCTTCAAAAAATAGAGAAACTTGCCGCTGAATTGGATGCTATCAAGGCGGAATTGGCTGCGACCAAGCAAAAAACTGATAGCGTCGCCAAAAATCAACAGCAACTGAGCACCAGCGTTGCAGAAAATGCGGCGGCAATCTCTAGTGTTACCGCCGCGAACACGGGTTCCGCGGTTGCAATGGCAGAACAAGCAAGCAAATCAGGTTCGCAGACCGTGATCAGTAGCTATGGTGAGATCAACTACACACGTCCTCGTCAGTCAAACAGCCAGGCACAAACGGATGTTGCTCGTGCAGTCATTGGCATCACCCATCGTTTCGATGAAAAAACCAAAATGGTTGCGGAATTTGAGTGGGAACACGCCGTCACCTCCAAAGACGACAAAGGCGAGAGTGAAGTTGAGCAATTGTACGTAGAGCATGAAATTCGTCCGGGTTTGAGTGGCAAAGCAGGTTTGTTTTTGATGCCAGTCGGCCTTCTCAACACCAACCATGAACCAACTGCTTACTATGGCGTAAAGCGAAATTTTGTTGAAACTGCGATTATCCCAAGTACCTGGCGCGAAGCAGGTTTTGGCTTGTCCGGAACGCATGACAACGGCATTAGCTGGGACGCCGGTCTGACGACAGGTTTTGATATCAATAAATGGGACGCCACCAGCACTGACGGCAGCACATCGCCGTTGGGCAGTGTTCACCAGGAAGGGCAGCTCGCTAAATCGCGTGACTTGAGCATGCACGCGGCGCTGAATTGGCGCGGTGTACCCGGCTTGCTATTAGGTGGTTCGGCATTTACAGGTAAAGCAGGGCAGGGGGCGCCTAATTCTGTTGCTAACGATGCCCGCGTCACTTTGTGGGATGTGCATGCACGCTACAACCCCGGCAAGCTTGATGTGAGCGCCTTGTATACCCGCGGCACCATCACAGGCGTTGCTGCTTTGAATCAGACTTTTGCCGGACAAGTAACGCCGGTTCCATCCTCGTTCTATGGTTGGTACACGCAAGCTGCGTATCAGGTGTGGAAAACAGATAGTTACAGTCTGACACCATTCTTGCGTTATGAGCAGTTCAATACCGCGCAATCCTACACAGCAATGCCGCAAGGTCTGGGCTGGGCTCCGGGAGCAGATCAAAAAGTAACGACCCTGGGTGCAAATTTCCGCATCGGTGAAGGTGTAGTGCTGAAAGCGGATTACCAAAAGTTCCAGCAGGATAGCAACCAGGATCGATATAATCTTGGTGTTGGTTACTCGTTCTGATGGTTCTTATGAAAATGCTTGCTCCTCTGTCTTTGACAACACTCGCTGCTGTGAGCAGCAGTGCTTTTGCCACGCAATATCTGACGGTAGAGCAAGCACAACAAAGTATTTTTCCAGAAGCCAATCACTTCAATGCGCAGCCCCTGCAATTAAACGCTGAGCAAATGAAGCAGGTCGAAAAAATTGCTGGTGTGCCAGCGCGCTCCGTCGCCTGGCGCACTATCGCCGCATACAAAGACAATAGTTTGTTAGGTTACGTGGTGTTGGACGATGTCATTGGCAAGTTTGAGTTGATTTCTTATGCTGTTGGTTTGTTACCGGATGCGAGCGTCAAACAAGTTGAAATTCTGACTTATCGTGAAAGCCACGGCTTTGAAATTCGCAACGCCAACTGGCGTCGGCAATTTGTCGGAAAAACGGCGAACACGGGTTTGGTCGTCGGCGAAGGGATTGCCAATATCAGCGGCGCGACCTTGTCATGTGCCCACGTGACGGATGGCGTTCGTCGTATTGCCGCCATCGCTCAGGTGACATTGAAAAAATGAACCGTCGTGCCCAGCCTTGGTTAGGCACTTTGGTCGATATCAGCATTTTGGATGCGTTGCCGGACAATCTGCTGCAAGCGGCATTTCAAGCTGCTTTTGGCGTAGTGCGCGAAGTCCATGAGTGCATGAGTTTTCATTCAGATGACAGCGACATCGCAAGCTTTAATCGCGCTGCTGTCGGCGCAAAGATCAAATTATGTCCTCATACATTCAGCGTTCTGAACCTTGCCCAAGAACTGAATCAGGTCACCGCCGGGATTTTTGACGTGAGAATTGCCAGTCGCCTCGCTGCCTGCGAATTTTTACCTCACAGCGCAAGCACGCCGCTACCCGAATATCAGAGCGGTCAACAGGCCTATGAACTGTTCAACGATGGTCAGATAAAAAAATTACGCAACGACTGGCTGGATGTGGGCGGAATCGCTAAGGGGTATGCGGTTGATCAGGCGATTCTGGCATTACAAAACTTTGGTATACAACACGCTTGCGTTAATGCTGGTGGCGATCTCCGCGTGTTGGGTCAACACGAAATAGCGATTCGTGATCCGCAACAGCCCACGATGATGGCAAGAAAAATGCTGTTGCAAGATCAGGCAATAGCAAGTTCGGCGACGTATTTTTCTCAGAAAAAATGGCGTGGCGATTGGCATAGCGCCTTGTTTGATGGTCGTAGCGGGCGTTCTTTACATGCCGCTCACAGCTATTCGGTGCTCGCACCTTGCTGTACGCTGGCAGATGGTCTGACCAAGCTACTTGCCGCTACGCACGATACGCGTCATCCTTGCCTGGAAGCTTACCAGGCAAAAGCATTTATTCTCTGATTATCGCCAGCCATTCATTATTAGCCAGCCTATGCGTACCCACAAACAAAGTCTGCGTCATCCCACTTCAACAAGTGCTGCGCGCCTACAGTTCAAGTTAGAAAATTGGCATAAGCTCAGTATCTACGCCGTGCTGACTGCCTTACTGTTGAGCGGCATTGCCTGGCTTATTGCGCATTTCAGCCTGCGTGTGATGGGCGAGTTTGGGGAAACGGTACATCCATTAGAACACTGGTCTATGCAAGTTCACGGTGCCTTGATCGTGCCATTTGCTGTGTTCGTGGGTAGTTTGTTGCTGCAACACATGCGTCGCGCCCATCGTGCCCATCGTAACCGGGCAAGTGGTTGGACCATGATCGTTAGCTTAATGTGGCTGGCGCTGACTGGCTACGGCTTGTACTACTTCGCCAGCGAAACTGCCCGCCCACTTTGGTCGGTGGCGCATTGCGTGATAGGTTGCGCCTTGCCCGCATTGCTTTTTCTGCACATTTTTTTGGGCAGGCGACATCCTAAAGCTTGACGAATAATTGGCGTTTAATTCAGCAGCGTATCCAGACGCCCTGCTTCGGCCAGTTCACGTATCATTCTGATGGTGTCGATATCCGCTTCCAGATATGCGGAACGGCGATACTCGTTATACATCTCTTCCGCTTTATCTTGTTCCTCGCTGGCACTGTTTTCGTAGATAAAGCGTACAAACAAATGCTCAGGCTGTGGCTCTTCTATCATCATACGCAATGAGGATGGCGGAATCTCACCCTGCGCTGGTACGTCATAGTGGATATGTTCCATATGCACAAAATTGACTGTATCTGTGACTGATAAATTGCCATAACGCAAAGTTCTGGTCATGCTGGCTCCGGTGCGGTCTATGATGCTGGCTTCATCCAGATGCGGTACGAACAGTTTAGGTGAGTCGGCACGCATGACCAGCCCACGCCACAATTGCTCGCGAGTTAAAAAATCAGCGATAGGGTTAAGAATGTCGTTAATTTCTACCAGATGTTCAAATTTCATGATCTTGCCTTCAATTTAGTTGGGCGCTAGTTTACTCTTCTTGGTCGCTATCGTGGTAAATCCCGCTGTCTTGCTGGCATAAGGCTACAATAGCGCTTACTTTGTTTTTCAAGCGCCTATGTCCCACGGTCTCAATGCTCCCCAAAGAAATGCTGTCAATTATATGGACGGCCCATGCCTGGTCTTGGCAGGAGCTGGCTCGGGTAAAACCCGGGTGATTACCCAAAAAATCGTCAATCTGATCGAATTACACGGCTATGAACCCAAGCACATCGCGGCACTGACTTTTACCAATAAAGCCGCGTTGGAGATGCAGGAACGTATCGCCAAACTGCTTGCGGAACCGCGTCAGGCCAAGCAATTGACAGTATCGACCTTCCACTCGCTGGGCGTCAAAATTTTGCGCCAAGAAGCGCAGGCACTGGGATTGAAAGACCGTTTTTCGATTATGGACAGCGATGATTGTTTTTCACTTGTGCAAGATTTGGCGATTACCACGGATAAGCAATTGATACGCCGGATACAAACCGCCATGTCCTTGTGGAAGAATGCGCTGATCGATCCCGAACAAGCTCTGAAACAGGCACAAGACGAAGACGAAGTCACTGCTGCCCGCATTTATCGCAGCTATGTCGCCACCTTGTCAGCATATCAGGCCGTCGATTTCGATGATCTGATACGTTTGCCAGTGGAACTGTTCCGCAGCAATGAACAAGTGCGTGATAAATGGCAACGCCGTTTGCGCTATTTGCTGGTCGATGAATATCAGGACACCAACACGTGCCAATACGAGCTGGTGAAATTATTAGTCAGCGGCATCGGCAAAAAGCCCATGTTCACCGCTGTGGGTGACGACGATCAGGCGATCTACGCGTGGCGTGGCGCAACTATCGAAAATCTGAAAACCCTGCAAGTTGATTTTCCGAATTTAGAAATTATCAAACTCGAACAAAATTACCGTTCCAGCACGCGTATTTTGCAAGCCGCCAATGCGGTGATTGGCAATAATCCCAAGCTGTTTGAAAAATCATTGTGGTCAGAACACGGTCTCGGTGATCCGGTCAAAGTGCTGGGCATGCAAGACGATGAGCAAGAGGCAGAACAAGTCGCCATCATGATCTCTGCGCACAGATTTGAACGCCGCGCCAAGTATTCCGATTATGCGATTTTGTATCGCGGCAATCATCAGGCCAGAGTGATAGAACAAGCCTTGCGCAAAGAACGAATTCCGTACACGATTTCTGGTGGTCAGAGCTTCTTTGACCGTGCCGAAATCAAAGACATCATTGCGTACTTACGCCTCATTGCTAACGAAGATGATGATCCGGCGTTCATTCGCGCCATTACCACACCAAAGCGTGGTGTCGGTCAGGCTACGTTGGAAGTTTTAGGCGCGTTTGCTGGTCAATGGCAATGCTCATTATTTGCGGCGGTATTTAAGGGCGGCATCGAAGCGAAGCTGACTGAGCGACAATTGCGGCCTTTGCGTGAATTTGCCACCTTTATCAATCACGTTGAGGCGCACGCCCATCGCGAAGGGCACGCGGCAGAATTGCTCGATGACTTGATGAAAGAAATCAACTACGAAGCCTATTTGTACGATAGCTTTGATGATCGCGCCGCCCAAAGCAAATGGCAAAACGTGCTCGATTTTACACAGTGGCTGAAAACCAAAGGCAGTGGCGGCAAAGACGGTACCGATGATCACCGTAGCCTGCTGGATCTGACGCAGATGGTGGCCTTAATGAGCATGATGGAAGGCAAAGACGAAGAACCAGATGCCGTGCGGATGTCGACCTTGCATGCATCCAAAGGACTGGAATATCCGCACGTGTTTTTAGTTGGCGTTGAAGAAGGCATCTTGCCGCACAAAGGCGACCCAGATGCACCAATAGAGACCTTAGCGGCGCGTATAGAAGAAGAACGGCGACTTATGTATGTGGGCATCACGCGCGCCCAACGCAGCCTGCATATTACCTGGTGCAAAAAGCGCAAACGTGCGGGCGCCCCGGTGCATTGTGATGTCTCCCGATTTATCAAGGAAATGAAGCTTGATGAGGGGGATGCCGTGCCCACGGAGGCCGAAACTTTAACCCCAAAAGAACGCTTAGCAAATCTGAAGGCTTTGTTGACAAAAAATAATCAAAATCTGATAATCGACGCGGGGAAATAGTTTTCTCGTCAGGGTGAGGTAGATCGATGTCGCAACAATATAGCCAGGAAATATCAGGGTTTAGCGAAAGCACTAAACTGCCAACCGTGAGCACTAAACCGACTTTTTCCTGGCGTCAGGAATGGCAAGACTTGCTGGCATTCATCAAAAAGCCACAACGTGGGCGCGGCAAATCTGTGCCTTTGAGTCAAGCCTGGCGGCGCTTTTTGATGGTTTTTGGTATTGATCTATGTATGGTTGTTTTCGTATCTCTACCGTTAAATGGCGCTCTCGAAGAATGGGCAGGGTTAGAGTCAAAATTGGAACTTAGTGCAAAAGGGGCACTCTTAATTATAATTTTTGCACCAATTTTGGAGGAACTTGTATTCAGAGCAGGATTGCGTAAAGCTGGTTACAGCTTATTTATCGGGCCGATTTTTGTAGCTTGTTTCGGAGGTAGTCTGGTCGTGTTTGTGGTTTTAGGTACCATACTCATGTCCATTGCCGTTATCGATAAGATACGAATGCGCTGGGTACCTGAAGGAAACGGCAGACGCTTTGCACGCGGGAGGGCATTTATTCGTCATTACCCCTATGTGTTCTGGTTGTATGCCATCGGTTTTGGGCTCGTGCACCTGGGCAATTTCTATTCAACCAATGGCCGTGACTATCTGCTTGTATTTGCCATCAGTGCTCAATTAAGTGCGGGTTTCTTGTTGGCTTATTTGCGTTTGCGACAGGGGCTATTGAGCTCCATTATTTTACATAGCCTGGAAAATGGCTTACTGTTCGCCTTAGCAACGATGTTTGACTGAACTTTCAAAACCGCCTGTAAGGGATGTTGATGCGCCACTGGTTCACACGTCTGTCCGCTTTTTTGATCACGCTGCTGGTGTTGCCAGCGGCGTTGGCGCAGGATAAGTGTTCCCGGGTCGTGATTTCCGCTGATCCAGCTTATCCGCCTTTGCATTGGTATGATGGCAAGCAATTTCGCGGCGCCAGTATTGAACTGACGACCAAGGCCTTGAAGGAGTTAGGGCTTACTTACGAATTACGCTATCTTGGCCCGTGGAAGCGGGTGTTGGCGGCCGCTGAACTTGGCAATATCGATATAGTCACCACCCTCAAAGATACGCCGGAGCGGCGCTTATTCCTGACGTTTAGTATGCCGCTGTTAAACAATCCTGTGGCGGTATTTGTTCGCAAGGATGCAACATTTCCGTTCTCCAAAAAAGAAGATCTGATTGGACGTCGTGGCGGTATTGCACGCGGAAACCGCTTTGGTCAGCCATTTGACCAATTTATGGATCAACAATTGCGCATTGAAGCTGCGCCGGACATGGAAACCAGCTTTAAGATGCTGCTGGCACAGCGCTTTGACTATGTTTTGACAGGTTATTACCCCGCGATGCAAGAATTAATGACGTCTAATTCAGACAATGAGATTATGGCACTACGGCCATTCGTGATTGAAACACCCAATATGGTGGGATTTGTTACTAAGAGTCCTTGTGCAAATTATCTCAAAGCTTTCAATGACCAAATTGAAAAAATGCGTAAAAATGGCGATATTGACCGCGCCTTAAAAAATGCCAATGACGAGTTGCGCTTTTTTCCAGTAAGAAATAAGTAACAAGCGAAATAACGGGCAAAATAACGAGCGAAATAACGAGCAAAATAACGAGCGCCGTCGCTCTGGTCAGTAAGCGTATTTTTAACCCGAGTGTTTACCACTCTGAACAATCATCAAATATCCACCTTAAGTTCCAATAACTCATGCAACTCATGCCAATTTTAAATAGCACTCATTCTTTTTCTAAACAAGCTTCATTGCTGATCGTTAGTGTTCTATTTAGCTGCAATGTCTTTGCTAAAACGGTAGCAGAAGCGCCAGCCAAAGGCGTGTTATGGGAAGTAAAGTCGGCCACCAATACAGCTTATCTGTTTGGTTCTATCCATTTGGCAAAAGCCAGCTTTTACCCTTTGCCGGATAAAGTACAAAAGGCTTATCAACAAGCCGACACACTGGCCGTTGAACTCGATAGCTCCGATCGCAATGCCATCGTGAAAGCGATGCCCTTACTGACCTATGCGGCACCCGATAAATTACAAAATCACTTACAGCCCGCAACGTGGGATGGCTTAAAAGAATATGTGGGCCCTGCAGCCGAGCGTTTCCAGATCTTAAAACCGGCAATGGTAGCGACAGGCTTGATGGTGGGTACCTTTGCTAAGCAAGGTTACGATCCGTCTTTTGGTGTCGACGTGCATTTCATCACCCGCGCGAAGAAAGACAAAAAACAAATTGTCGAATTAGAAAGTATGGAATTTCAAGCCAAGATATTGGGTGGCCTGAGCGACGAGGAAGGTGACGCGATGCTAAGCCAAACAATAACAAGTTTAAAAAGTGGCGAAGCAGCCAGTGACACTAATCGATTAGTCGCGGCTTGGAAAGCTGGACAAGCAGAAAAAGTGATTAATTTGTTGCAAGAAGAAGCGAGTAAAAATCCAGGCTCAAAAAAAATCATGGAACGTTTATTGGATGACCGTAATCCCGCCATGGCAGATAAGATTCTCGAATTGATGGCTTCCGGTAAGCACGTTCTGGTGGTAGTTGGAGCGGGACATATCTCCGGCACAAATAGTATTGCGGATTTATTGAAGCAACACGGAATGCAAATCCGTCAAATTAAGTAGTAAGTAGTAAGCAGCAAGTCTGCTAGCAACAGATCCGATAATTAACCTTGCTGGTCAGCTCGCACTGACCCAGGGTTAGCAAAAGTCCGTAATCAATTGAAGAAATGAACATGGCACCAGAATTTCCCGCCGACGATATGCCTGACACTGTCACTTTGACAGAACATCTTATGCGTGATCACGCCTGGGTCTCGCTAGAGAACGTGAATGATGTCGAAGCCTGGCTTGATTTGCATGATAGAGAATTACAGCAACTGATAGGTAAAAATCCTCAGGCCGGCTATGGGGTCTGTTTTAATCTGTTGCATGGCGGTGAGATTTACTTACACACCAATAGTGACGGCGACATTTTATTAGATGTGACCCCCGACGCAGCATGGGTACAACCCGTATTAACAGCCGTTACCAAGGTCAATCCGCCGCGTGGCCAGATCTGGCTGATCCAAGGCCAAGTTCTGATGCAGCTGATTCTGGGATTGAATAGTCTCATCGCGAGCAGTCGCCTCGTATTACAACATGCGTTCCGCATACAGAAGATCTAGCATCAGAAAAGCAGGTCCCTACATGGAATTATCGCGTGTTGCACGTACACGGAAGGGTCAAATTTCACGATGACGACAAGTTTGAAATTGGCGAAGCGATGCTTAATCATGTCTTGGATAAACCTGAATCGTACTCATCTAACTTGTTCATCAATGGATTTGAAACGCGCCAATTTGATCGTCATTGGCGGCTTGAATTCAATCGGTGAAGTCAATCAACGATTTCGAGAAATCTATTTTTCCTCAACAGGCACCAAAGAATCGCCAAATAGGCACCATTGAGCCATTCACAAAAATATTTGAATGAGACATGCATCTCCCTGTGGCGGCAGATGCGTGCAGAAGTGGCGATGATGGATGGATGCGGCAGCTGTGTAGCAGTTGATTAGCCACTAATTAGCCACTAAGTATTCACTAAATATTCACTAAGTAACTAATTAGCAGCTTAGGCTGTAAATGTCGTTTCTGTATTAATTTGTGACGCCACTACGATCAATTTTTACGACCCGTGATCCACTTGCTTGTTTTACATTGACTTCGGCTTCGCTTGGTCCGTTAACTTTAATGCTGGCGGTACGCAGCAATAAATCGTGGGCGTGTAAGTCGCCAGAGCCGTTGACTTTTGCGCTCAAACTATCCGCGGTACCATAAAAAGAACTCGCACCAGGACCATTCATCAGCAATTCGATTTTATTGGCGCCATTGAAGTGGGCATCCAAATCGCCCGAACCCGAGAGTTCGGCATTCAAATCCTGATCGATATTGAAGTAAACATTGGCAGGACCTTGATTTTTAAGGACCACTTTTTTCGCATGCAAATCTTTGGCGTTGACGTCACCTGACCCGGTCACACTGATGGTTAAGGCGTCTACTTCGCCCGAAAGCTTGACCTCACCAGGACCATTCAAATTCAAATTGGCTTGTTCTCCTTTCAGACCTTCAACCTCGAGATCGCCGGAACCTGAGCCATCGACTTTTAAGTCTTTCACGCGGCCTTTTAGATGTACGCTACCTGATCCATGAAGCATGACGTTCGCCGCTGCATCTTGCAATGAGCTTGCTTTAAAGTCGCCACTACCGTTGACTTTGACAATCAGTGATTGGGTGATGGTATCGAGATGGACGTCACCTGAACCGTTCATATTGACTTCAGTCTGTGCAATCGAAAGGTGCTCAAGATCGAGGTCACCGCTGCCATTTGCAACTAATGCGAGCAGCCGTAGTTTGCCGCTGGCTTTGATATCGCCGCTGCTATTCGATTTGAGCGTGAGTGCATCGCCGTTAACGTTGCGAAGTTCGATATCACCGCTGCCAGAATTTTCTACACTTTGCAAATGGGCTGCACTGATCTTGATCGTGCCTGGGCTATTTTTCCAGCTGAAACTGTAGGTTTTTTGCTTGTTACGAATGATCAGGCGCTGATCTTCTACAACGGTTTCGACTTGCGGCACTAAGTTATCATCGCCCGTAATTTCAACCTCGTCCTTGTCACTGCCAGTAACGATCACCGAGAAAAAGCTGTTATTTTCGATCGCGTTAAATGCGGTCACTGGTCGTTGTTCAGTGATGATTTTTCCGCTACCCATCATTTTATTGGTACTTGACGAGGAATCGATATGCATTTCACATGCTGTCAATGTGGTCAATGCTGCTATGCATAGGCTTAGCCAAACAAGATTTTTTTTCATGATGTGCGCTTGATTATTGTTAAGTGATACACAAGTGTAGTCTGTAACCCTGTCAGATTGCAGTCGCTTTGCGACAGAATGCAAAAATCGCCTTCTCGGGAGTAAATAATTACGATGAACGTTGCATATTTGCTTTTTGCTATTAAACTAAACACGGTATTCCAATGACGAACTTGTTGATTTCAGTTCCCATCTAAAAGATTGCTTATGCCTACACGTCGACACGTATTGAAAAAAAGTCTGCTTTTGACCGCCGCGGGCTTGTTTACCACCACAAAATTAGTTGCCACGGCACATGCCACAGAAGAAAAAAACTCTCAATTGCAACCGCCGCCAGATTTGTTTGATTCACAGGCGTTGGATATCGATTTCTGGGTCAAACCACGTACGCTTGATTTAATTCGCCCCGCATCCAAAGAACGCAGCAAATTGTTGTACTGGAAAGACGGCGAGATCATTGATTCTGCCTATCAAGAACTTTGCCATATTTTACGAGATGTGAATGGTAAGCAAACAGTGGCAATGGATCCAAAATTGCTGGAAACGCTATGGGCGACCCAAGCCTATGTCTCGCGCTTTGGTATGACCAAGCCGTTAGAAATATTGTCTGGTTATCGCACACCAGAATCAAATCGCCATCTGATAGAACAGGGCGTCCCTGCCGCCCGCAAATCTTTACATATGGATGGTAAAGCGGCCGACATACGGATTCCACAATTGCACGAGGAAGTTTTGGGCGAATTGATTAGCAGTTTCCGTCAGGGAGGCGTCGGTTTCTATTATCGCGCGAGTGCAAATGGCGGTTGGATTCATACTGATACCGGCTTGCAACGTAGCTGGAAAGGTTAAACTGACATCTTTCTCGTGGTAAATACGCATCAGTATTTAAATTGATGCGGAGAAAGCTTGTATTCATTATTTGTTCAGCTAATATCCCACTATGGGTGACAATGCACCCTGTTCTCCGTCGAATTTCAAGCTTTTCTCAAGATCAGTATTAACGTTTATTCAAGCATTGTTTCAGTGTATTTTTAGCATTTGTTTCAGTTTTTTCAGCTTTAGTTTCATTGATGTTCATTTAGGTGATGCAATTTAAACAGTTGAAGAGGGCAACATGCAAAGTGATATCCGCGAAATGAGTTCGGCTGCATTGCTTAAAATGCATGAACTTACAGAACAAGATCTGGTTCATGTCCGTATTTTAGGCGATATCATTCTCCCGAAAATCGAGCAATATGCTGAGTTGTTTTATGCGTGGGTCGTCGATGTACCGGAGTACCAGATCGTTTTCTCTACGCCAGAAATCATGGCGCATGCGCGAGCCGAGCAAATAAATTACTGGCGGAAATTTTTCCTGGCCCAGTATGGCGATGAATATATTGAAGCGCGTCGTCACATTGGTCGTACTCACGCCCGCATCGGCCTTTCCTTACCCAGCTATATGGCAGCAATGAATTATTCACACGCTGTCCTGACCCGCACTTTGTATAACAATGAACTTCCAAGTGCGGACTATATTGTGGCACTTGAATGTGTCACCAAGCTGATGCACCTCGATATTACGATCGTTTCCGATACCTATACGAGGATGGTGAACGAGCAAATTGCCCAGCAAAGTAAGGCATTACTGCAAATGTCGACGCCAGTGACGCAAATTTGGGAAGATATTCTGATGTTGCCTATGGTCGGCATTATTGATTCACGGCGCGCACAGGATGTTATGACGACCGTGCTTTCCCGCATTTTCGAAACCCGCGCAAAAGTCTTTATTATGGATATTTCCGGCGTGGCGGTGGTTGACTCCGCTGTTGCCAATCACCTCATCAAGATTACTAAATCAACCGGGCTGATGGGATGCACCAGTCTGGTCTCCGGTATTTCGCCAGCGATCGCTCAGACCATGGTTAATCTGGGATTTGATGTGAGTGAAATTTCCACCAGTGCGACCTTACGTGACGCTTTAGAGCAGGCATTTAAATTAATTGGTCGTAGTGTTTCGTGACATGTCATGGAACAACAAAGCCAACAGCAAGGCATTCCAATATCAATGATGCAAGGTGCGATTTTTGCATCTTTACAAGGTGTTTTAATGCGGCATTTAATGCTTAAACTCCGCAACGACTTGCTGGAAATGGCACGTAAGCATCGCTGTTCGCGGGCATTACTTGATATGTCTGGAATCGAAACGATCGATAAATCGGAATTTGACGGCATCGTCGATACCGCCAAAATGTTGAAATTAATGGGCGTAAAAACTTGGTTAGTTGGCATGCGACCGGGGATTATTTCTGGACTCTCTGCCGTGGGCGCGGATATCACGGCAGTGCAGGGAGTTTGCAACCTGAAGCAAGCATTGGAGCACTAGCAAATGGATCAAGATCACTTGCAAACCCACAGGACATATATACATTCTGAGGCAGATGTTCATTGTGCGGTGATGCAAGTGTATGCCATGCTCGTTAGTATTCACGCAGTGCCAACGCTGGCAACAGAGGTCGCCACAGTCGCGTCAGAGCTGGCGATGAATATTGTTAAATATGCTGGATGTGACGGCACCATCGTTGTCTCCATGCAAAAACATGGTCGGCGTTTCATCGATATTGTGGCTGAAGACCGAGGTCACGGTATCGCTAATATCGAGCAGGCGATGGTGGATCATTTCAGCACCAAAGGGACTTTAGGCTTGGGCTTGCCTGGTGTGAAGCGAATGGTCGATGAATTTGAAATTACATCAGAATTAGGTAACGGCACCAGAGTGTCGGTAAAAAAGTGGTTAGATCCCGAACACAATAAAATCGACTTTGGTGGTCGGTCAGTAACGCCCGCCCCTGTAGCGCCATCGCCTTTAGCCAAATCAGAGCCGAGCCAGCAACGCGCAACCGCCACGAAAGCACACCTTGATGGGATTGATTACGCCATGGTTAGCCGACCTTGCTTTGGCGAGGTGGTCAGTGGTGATGGCACCATTTGTCATCGGCTTCCAAATGGCATTTTGATCGGTATCATTGATATTTTAGGACACGGTCAGGAGGCTCATGAGCTTGCCCGCTTTTCTGAAAAATGGTTTGAACAACACCGTAGCAGTGATGTCGCTGGCGTGATGCAAGCGTTACATCTTGCGTTGAAGGGGAGTCGCGGTTCTGCGCTCACGCTCGCCTATGTCAGTCAACACCAAATCACAGTGGCTGGTGTTGGCAACACGATTTTGTACTGTGTGGGTGAGCAGGTGACATCGTTTGTTGCTCAGCCGGGCATTGTCGGCAGCAATTTTCCTCGTTTGCGCCCGGTTACCGCGTCGATTCACCCCGGCAATATGTTGATTTTAACGACGGATGGCATTTCTGAACATATCGATAGCTCGCAATTAATTAGCCGTAGTCGTTTAACGACCAGACAACTGGTCAATGGTTTGCTCAACGATTACGGAAAAATGTACGACGATGCGACTTGTATGGCCATGAGGTATCAAGTATGAATTTTGTTGCGACATCGATAGGTCAATTCGTATTTTTGAGCGAACAGCATGTGCATCAGGCACGGTCTAAGTTTCGTCAATTGCTCATGCATTGCAAGCTGCCGTTGGTCAAGGTCGATTTTTTCTGGTTGGCTTTTCAGAACTAGGCAGGCAATTGCAACGAGAACGCGCATCGTTGGAAGTCTCCGTGAGCGGGCAACAGTTGCAGTTACGTACGCATTCCTTCTCCAGCAACCTCGCTAGCCTCGGCGCCTTTTTTGAAACAAAACGTCAGGGCGCCTTTACCAATTTTGTGATCAGTATTCCCGAAATTGAGGCTGATGATCTGGCACGAATGAGCGAAATTGTTCAATTTAAAAGCCGCGAAGAACTGTTTTTAGAACTTGAACATAATAAAGAAAATCTTGAAAAAGAAGTGGCAGAACGCACTGCGGCTTTAATTTTGAGCGAAAAGCAAATCCGCTATATGCTGGAAAGTAGTCCTGTCTCTGTCATTGTGATGCACCCGGAGAGTCGCAAGCTGACGTTTTTTAATCAATCCTATCTGGATATGATGGAAGAAACGCCCGCCAACTTAGAGGACGCCGATCACTACGCGTCTTATCGTCATAGTGATGATGTCCAGGAAATTACCAGTATCTTATCCGACCATCAAAATTTGATTAATAAGTCGGTGTCGATCGTTACCGCTGGCGGTCGTGACATCGAGGTGTTGGCCTCGTTCATCAATATTACTTATGAAGACCATGCCTGCATATTAGGATGGTTTTTTGATGTGACTAACCTCAAAAAAGCCAAAGAAATTGCCGAAGAAGCGACGCGCTTGCGGTCAGATTTTCTGGCAAATATGAGCCACGAAATCAGAACGCCGATGAACGCTATCATTGGGATGAGTCATTTGGCATTACAGACATCGTTGACGCCCAAACAAGCAAACTATTTGAATAAAATCTCTGGCGCGGCGCAGTCTCTATTGAGGATCATTAACGATATCCTGGATTTTTCCAAAATTGAAGCTGGAAAAATGACCATAGAAAAAACCACATTTTCGTTCCAGGAAATGCTGGATACCTTAACTGCAATGGTCGGCGCAAAAATAGAAGAAAAAGGCTTGGAATTAGCTTTTAGAGTCGATCCCGCAATCCCTTTACTTTTAGTCGGCGACGCTTTACGGCTTGGTCAAGTGTTGCTCAATCTGATCAGTAATGCCGTTAAATTTACATCGCACGGCGAAATCATTTTATCGGTCAGAATGGTGGAATGGAACTCGCCGCGGATGCAGCTAGAATTTGCCGTGACAGATACCGGTGTTGGCATGACGGCGGAACAGCGCACGCGGATGTTCCAACCGTTTAGTCAGGCCGACAGTTCTACCACCCGAAAATACGGCGGTACTGGCCTTGGCTTGGTCATTTGCCAGCAATTAGTGAATATGATGGAGGGTACGATCTCTCTTGAAAGTGAGTTTGGGCGCGGCTCGACATTTAAATTTACCGTATGGCTCGAAGAGTCTGACATTGAACAGACATCGTTGCAAACACCGACTTTATCTTTGCGTAATTTGAAAGTATTGGTCGTCGATGACAATACGGCGGCGCGGGAGATATTTGAAAAAATGTTAAGTAAATTTGGCTGTCATGTGACGCTGGCAGCTTCGGGAGAAGAGTGTCTCGCCGAGTTAGAGAATTCCTACGTCAATCAGGTACCGTTCCAGTTACTCTTGCTCGATTGGAAAATGAAAGGCATGGATGGTATCGAAGTCAGTCAAAAAATTCGCGCCGATCAGCGATTTGATGGATTGCTCAACATCGTTATGGCAACGGTGTATAGCCGCGATGAATTGATCCGCGCAACGAGCGGTTTAAACATCAACGGTATTCTGACCAAACCAGTGACACCTTCTACCTTGCTGGAAACTTTATTTAATTCGCTGGGTCGGGGTCTGGTCGAACGGCAACCGAAACTGATGTTGGCAGATGCGAATATAGACGTTGCAGACTATACCGGCGTCAGACTCTTATTGGTCGAAGACAACGAACTCAATCAGGAGGTTGCCTTAGAATTATTGGGCAGTTCAGGTTTTGAGATCACGTTGGCAGTGAACGGTCAGGATGCCTTGGACAAACTCAGTGAAAAGGAATTTGATCTGGTCTTGATGGACATTCAAATGCCCATTATGGATGGCTATGAAGCGACCCGTGCCTTACGCAAACTCGACCAATTCAAAGATCTGATCGTCATCGCGATGACGGCCAACGCAATGAAAGGTGATCTCGAGCTCTGTAAAGCAGCGGGAATGAATGACCACATCGCCAAGCCTATCGATGTCAGAGAGATGTACAAAACCTTAGAAAGATGGGTGAAACCGGTAGGTTACAGGTCGGCACATTATGACGCCTCAAGAGAGTCCGACTGGCCACCCGAAATGAACGGTATTGATAGCACTATCGCTTTGCTCCGGATCGGTGGGGATCTCAAACTGTATCAGAAATTGCTCACGGACTTCGTCACTAGCCAGCAACATTTTGTACATCAATTTAACGCCGCCCGGACTTCAGACGACCATGAACAATGTGTGCTTCTGGCGCATACCCTGAAGGGGCTTGCTGGCACAATCGGGGCGTTTGATTTACAGAGCCTGACAGCCAAGCTCGAAGATGCTTGCCGCGCAAAACCACAAGAAGTAAGTGAGACATTTGTGTTGGTGACGACCCGCTTGAACTTGGTCATTGCTACATTATCAGCCCTGCCAAAGTTAGAGCCTGTCGCCAAAAATTCACAGCAGGGGGACTTTGATCTTGAGGCTGTCCGCCAGCAACTGAGCGTTTTATCGCGCTTGTTGGAAGACAATGATACCGATGCTTTGAATATGTTAGGTGCGCTAACTGATGCGTTTGCCGGGCATCCGCTCAAAGACGACCTCGCTGGTTTAGAAATAAGTATCAATAATTTTTCGTTTAAAGAGGCATCTGCTGCACTAAATGAAATTGCCCAAAAATTGCATATTTTATTGGGTTAGCAACGATGTTCAATGTAAAAAAATTGAATTTTTGGGGATTAACGATGAATGGGCCCGAAACGCTAAATAAACAAACGATTTTGGTGGTCGATGATTCGCCCGGTAACATTACGGTGCTAAGCGGACTATTAAGGAAAGATTACAAGGTCAAAGCGGCGACGAATGGTCACGATGCGATCACTATTGCTCGCACAGAGCCTCATCCCGATTTGATATTGCTCGACGTCATGATGCAAGGTATTGACGGCTACGAAGTTTGTCAAATCTTAAAAGCGGACCCAGAGACCAAAAGTATTCCCATTATTTTTGTCACCGCCATGAGTGAAGTTCAGGATGAGCAAAAAGGTCTGGCATTGGGGGCCGTTGATTACATTACTAAACCCATTAGTGCGCCTATTGTCTTATCGCGGATCAGAACACATCTGGCACTGTATCAGCAAAATGTTGAACTCGAACGCAAAGTGCAGGAACGCACTTTGGAATTGCAAAAGACCAATCTGGCGGTCATACAACGATTGGCACGCGCTGGGGAGTTTAAGGACAATGAGACCGGGCGGCACGTTATTCGTATGACATATTATTCAAAACTCATTGCCAGCAAAATTACGAAAGATGAAAATTGGATAGAATTAATTTTTCATTCATCGGCAATGCATGATATCGGCAAGATAGGCGTGCCGGATAAGATACTGTTGAAAAATGGCAAACTTGATAGTGACGAGTGGAATGTCATGATTTCTCACCCATTGATGGGAGCGCAGATTATTGGTGAACACGCGTCGGATTTATTAAAGATGGCTAAAGAAATCGCGCAGTCCCACCATGAAAAATGGGATGGTACAGGTTACCCATTTAAGCTCAAAGGTGAACAGATACCGCTCCCGGGTCGTATCGTGGCGATAGCGGATGTTTTTGATGCTTTGACGTCTGAACGCCGCTACAAAAAAGCGTGGCCGCTAGAAGATGCGTATGCCCATTTGATAGAACAATCTGGAAAGCATTTTGATCCACATTTGGTCAACGCATTTGTTTCTTCGAAACCCGAGGTGGAAGAAATTTTGCACAAGTACGCGGAAAGCCGCTTGAGCGATATGGAGTGAATCCACAACAATCATCGTTGACCTAACACGCCATAAATCATCATAAATCATCATAAATCATCATTAATCATTTGGCAGATTCAATGTCGGATAATGCAAACGGCCTCATTATTTGTTGAAAAATAATGAGGCCGTTTCGCTTATTGCCGATGGTCGTTGCTGGAGCGACCATCAACTCTTTTCAAGTTTAGTGCTTACTTTGCTGGTGCTGCTGGTGCTACTGCTGGTGCTGCTGGTGCCTGTGCTTTAGCTTCGTCATAAGCAATGAAAATACTCATTTTGGCAGGATCGATGTAACGGCGGAAAGCGTCGTTCACTTGCCCCAAGGTTAACGCTTTGATTTTGTCATCCATGGCTTGTGACCATGCCCAAGTGCGTTTCAGGAACAAATTGCTCGTCCAGCCACCAGCCACGCTGCCATCGCTGGTCCGGGATTGAACGCGCTGTTGCAATAAACCCGATTTTGCTTTGGCTAATTCATCGGCAGTGAAACCATCTTTCAGGGCGCGTGCCAATTCCTCTTTCACGGCAACTTCAACCCGGGCAATATTTTGTGGCGCAGCCGTTCCGCTGATACCAAAACTACCGACCGGATCAATTTCACCTGCAGACAAATTCGAGCCAATACCGTAAGAGAGACCTTCTTTTTGGCGTACGCGTTCCATCAAGCGTGAGTTCAGACCAGCGCCACCGCCAAATATGTAATTGGCGACGCGCAAAGCGGCAAATGCTTCGTCATCTTCACGCAAATTCAATGTCATCGCGCTGGCAAAGACGCCACTGGCCTTGTCCGGCGTATTAAAGACCTTGCGAACCGGTGCCGGGTCAGCACGTTGGCTGACCAGACGGACGTAAGGGGCTTTGCTGTCCCAATTACCAAACGCTGCACTAATCGCCGCTTTGGTCGCGGCGACATCCATGTCACCAACGATCGACAATTCGCCTTTAGACGCTCCGTAGAAGTTTTTATGGAATGCTCTGATGTCGTCCAATTTTACATCACGGATTTCTGCGAGCGCTTGATCCAGCGTTTTCGCAGCGCGGAAATCACCGGCTGGATAACTATTGAAATACAAGGCCATTTCGCGACCAACGATGGCGCCGGGTTCATTGCGCGATGCCTCAGTGCCGACTAAGGCTTGATCGCGTAACTGCGTAAATTCATTGTCTGGATAGTTCGCTTCACGCATTACGTGAGCGACCAACGCCAGCGATGCCGCCAGATTTTCTTTGGTGGTTTGATACGAGAATAAGCCACCACTCATTTTCAGTTTGGACATCTGATCGTCGATATCGGCACGGCTCAATTTGGTCGTGCCGGATGCCAACAAGCTGCTGGCCAGACCACTGACCGTAGATTTGCCAAACAAGCTTTTTTCATCGCCCCAATGCAAAGACAGTGAGACGTTGACGGTTTCGCCGCGGTTCTTTTTCGGTAATAACGCGACTTGCAGGTTGCCGATCTGGCTCACTTGGGTACGTTTGTCGATGTTGGCTGGCGCTGGATCAAACGCTTCACCATCGAGTTTAGCGGCTTTAGGTTTAAAGTCTTTCATGACCTCAGTAATGCTCGGTGCGGCCGGTACTTCAGCGCGTTGCGGCGCGTCTTCCGGAACGAACATACCAACTGTGCGGTTGTCGCGCACCATGTACCGTTTTGCGGCGGCGGCGACATCTTCAGAGCTTACTTTGTCGGCGTCGTCGCGGTCTTTAAACAGATAGCGCCAATCGCCCATGGCGATGTATTCAGACATGCTGATGCCGATCGACTCATGGTTGTTCAGCATTTTTTCAAATTGGTTGGCGTTGTCACGTTTGACACGTTCGATTTCTTCTTTGCTTGGCGGATTATTTTTAAAATCTTCAATACTTGCCAGCAAGGCGTCTTTGGCGGCATCAATCGAGTCGCCTTTTTTTACTGCAGCACCAACGATCACCAGGCCTGGTTCAACGCGGCCCACTTCGGTGGCAAATACCTGGACAACTTTGCCCGTTTCAACCAGTTGTTTATGCAGGCGGCCATGTGGTGCATTGGTCAGAATATCGCTGGCAAAGCTCATTGCTTCGCGGTCAGCGTGTAGGTTCGCCGGGACTTTGTAGGCGACCATGACGATTTGGATATCGCCCGCGCGGCGTACCACAAAGCTGCGTTCACCATCTTGTGTTGGTTCTACGGTCCAGAATTGCGGCAAAGTACGTTTTGGTTTGGCGATTTTGCCAAAAGACTCATTCACCCATTGCAGTACTTTTGCCTGGTCAAACTTACCGGCGACAAGCAAAACGGCGTTGTCGGGTTGGTAGTATTGGCGGTAAAAAGCTTGCAGGTTTTCGATTTTGACGTTTTCAATGTCGCTGCGATTACCAATCGTCGAGTTGCCATAGTTATGCCAATCGTAGGCCACACTTTGCAAGCGCTTCATTAAGACGCTGCCAGGCGAGTTCTCACCGCGTTCGTATTCGTTGCGGACGACAGTCATTTCGGTATCGAGATCTTTACGGGCGACATTGGAATTGACCATGCGATCGGCTTCCATCGATAGTGCCCATTGCAGATTGCTGTCGTCAGCCTGGAATAATTCATAGTAATTGGTGCGATCCAACGAGGTCGTACCGTTCATGCGCATGCCGCGTTTATTGAATTCTTCGGTAATCTTCGGATTTTTTGGTGTGCCTTTGAACATCATGTGTTCCAGCAAATGCGCCATCCCGGTTTCGCCATAATTTTCCTGACGCGAACCGACCAGATACGTCACGTTCACCGTGACGGTAGGTTTGGTGGCATCGGGCATCAACAAGACACGTAAGCCATTCGGCAGACGATATTCAGTGATTCCTTCGACACTGGAGACTTGCGTCATGCCTTTTGGCAAGTTGTCGGCAAAGGCGGCAGGCGCGGTGAACAAGATGGCACCGCCGAGTACTAAAGCGCGTAAAACTGGTTTGAGCGATACAGCGAGGGCTGAATGGCGAACAGAGTGTGAAGGCATAGTCATCCTGAAAGTGGTCAAAAAAATAAAATAAAAACAAAGTTTAAAGACACATTAAAAATATACTGGGGGCGTGTATTTTTTCTGTGCCTTGTGTCTGCCTTGATAAATAATATAAAAAAATAAAATATGAGGGGAGTATATAAAATCTGGCGCTTTAAATCTGAGTCGCCATCAAACTTTGGCTGCCTGTCCAGCTCTCTCCGGGTGCCAATAAAATCGGCCGCATAATCGCCGCTGCTTCGACGCATAACATACGCTGATCGCCGTCAGGTTCCATGTCGGCGAGTTTGACCTCAGATTGGGGTCCCGGGTTCCATACCACCGCATCGGAAAATCCGGTGGTGTTGATATGCAGGTGTTGATGTTTTTGCAGCAAGCATAATTGGTCTGGTACATCGGCGTAAATGCGGTCTGTTTCGCCGTCGATGCGTAGTAATTCAGCCGATTCCAGGCAATTATTTTGTCCACTCAGGCTGTCACGATAACGCCTTCCCTGAAGGCCACGCAGGCTCGCTTGGTGGATATCATCCACCGCCAGATAAGTGTGCAAGGCAGCGGTAAAGCTAAAGTTGGTGTCGCCCGTATTTTGAACAGTCAAGGCAAGCTGCAAGCTGTTGTCGTGGACGCTAATAGCTAGCTCGGCATTGAACACATAGGGCCAGATGGTGAGCCGCGCAATATTTTCCTTTAAACCAAATATTGCTTGGGCAGCACCATCTTCGGTATGTCCGTGTTGCAATAATTTCCAGGGTGCAGTGCGGGCAAAGCCATGCTTGGGTAAGGTTCCCATGCCAGCGAATTGCGGAAATATCACTGGAATGCCGCCACGAATCGCGACCCCTTCATTAAATTCAGATTGCTTACTTAAAAACAATTGTTCAGACCCACTTGCCGGTATCCATGAGCACACATGAGCGCCTTGGTGGCAAATCTTAACAGTCGCGCCATCGCGCGCAGTCAGATTCAAAAAATCCATGGAATCGCATCCCATTCATAGTGATAGAAGAAAAGAAGAACTATTCTATGCCAGTCAGATTTAAAAGTGGTATTTTTTGCAACCGAAATTGAATATAGTGAAAAATAAAAAAACGGTCTGACCGAGGTCAGACCGTCCAATAACCGAAATGACGCAGATGGAACGTAGATTAAGTGTTGCGCCATTCCGCTCTGATCATATCTGCCGCCTTTTCGCCTATCATCATGGTTGGTGCATTGGTGTTGCCACCGATCAGGGTCGGCATAATCGATGCATCAACCACCCGCAGGCCTTGCACACCGATGACCTTTAAGCTTGGGTCAACCACCGCCATCGCGTCAACGCCCATTTTGCAGGTGCCGATAGGGTGGTACACCGTGTCACTTGTGGCGCGAATGACATCGCGGATTTCGTCATCCGTGCGCACATTGGCAGTTTGGTAATCGCTGCTACGGATGTTGGCCAATGCGGGTGCATCCATAATTTTGCGAGTGATTTTAAAACCTCGCACCATTTTTTCCATGTCGTCAGGATGTTCGAGGAAGCGCGGATTAATCAGGGGTGCAGCAAGCGGATCTGGGCTCGCCAGTTTCACGTCGCCAATACTTTTAGGACGCAATAAGCACATGTGGCAGGAATAGCCATGGCCCAAATGTAGTTTGCGCGCATGATCATCTAACATAGCAACGACGAAATGCAACTGGATATCCGGTGCGGCCAGGTCGCTATCGGTTTTCAAGAAACCACCGCCTTCAGCGCCATTTGAGGTGAGCATGCCGCGACGTTCATTTTGATAGCGACGGAATTCACGCAACATACGCACGCTGCCACCTGCCGAAACCCCCAGCAAATCCAGACTCTTGGCGCGATATTTGAACACAAAATCCGGATGATCTTGCAAGTTTTGTCCGACGCCGGGCAAATGATGAATCACCGGAATACCAAATGCCTGCAAGGCTTTCGAGTCGCCGACACCAGATAACATGAGCAATTGCGGACTTTGGAAAGCGCCCGCTGCTAATAATATTTCACGTCCGGCACGTAAGGTCTTTTGCTGACCATTTTGTATCATTTGCACCGCGACAGCGCGTTTTCCTTCGAAAACAATTTTGGTGACATAGCAACCGGTTTCCACCCGTAAATTGGGTCGACTTTCCATATGCGGACGCAGGTAACCGCGGGCGGCTGTCCAACGTTCGCCCTGGTATTGGGTGACTTGATAGATACCAACACCCTCTTGTTCGGCGCCATTAAAATCCGGATTAATCGGAAACCCCGCTTGCCGGGCGGCATCAACATAATGTTGCTGAAACGGATTGTCACTCCGTAACTCACTCACCCTCAGAGGGCCATCCTGGCCATGGAAATGGCCGCCATGCGTTTCGTTATTTTCTGAGCGTTTGAAGTACGGCAGGACGTCGTCATAAGACCAACCCGTATTACCTAATGCAGCCCACTGGTCGTAATCCACTTTGTGACCACGAATATAGACCATCGCATTGATTCCGGATGAGCCGCCCAGCATTTTTCCGCGCGGTTGGTAGCCTTTTCGGCCATTTAATCCAGGTTGCGGTACCGTTTCAAATGCCCAGTTATTGAGTTTCGTAGGCAACATCGCGACCACACCAATTGGTGCGTTGACGACCCAGCTATCACCACCTCCACCCGCTTCTAAGACGGTAACGCTTACGCTGGGATCTTCACTCAGGCGACCGGCTATGGCACATCCACCTGCACCACCTCCGACCACGATGTAGTCGCTGACTGGGTTCATATTGTCTCCATTATCATGATTAAAGGACTCTTGCCTCTTTGTTTGATGCCGTGTATTTTTTTTGCTGCGCTGCAGTGTTGCCGCATTCGGCTTAACCATGTACGGTATCGGCCAAGACTTAAATAAAAGCGCTGTAGCTAGTGGGTGATGTAACTGGATTCACACCGTCAAGGATTTTATCTACGTCAGGAAACGATATTAGTACGCTCGTTCACATAATGTAAGGACATTTGCTGCCACGTTGCGGGCGTAATACAACATCAGTCAGGTCACGTTATTAACCAAACAAGATTAATCCATGCCCAGCCATAGCGTCGATTCGATTGCACCCTTGTTATCGGTGCAAGATGCCGTGTTTCCAGCGCACCCTTTTAGCGGTTTGCTGGCGATTGCGCGTGAGCAAAATTGGGAAGCATCCACACTGTTTCCCGCTTTTACGCAGGATAAGGGGGCACGCATCAGTTACCTGCAAGCCCGCCAAGGTTTGCTACAAGCAAAGCATTATGGTGGCGATGAGCTATGCCTGTGGTCCGGGGCGCGGAAGTCATTGCCGCATTTGGGACAGATGGCAATTGGTATGTCTGCCCAGCACAATTTATTTCAGGCATTGCAATTCGGCCTTGAATTCCAATTGATTGCTGGTTCTATGGTACATCTGCAATTCGAAGCCGGAACGCCTTATTCTGCGGTATCCGCACAGTCTTTGTTTGATGATGTTGAGTTACAAGATTTTTTGGCGGTCGATCATTTGCTGACGACCGTGAATGCGGCTCGTCAGTTGTGTGGCGCTTCATTTCAGTTACATCAGGTGGAATTACGAGGCCAGAGTAAATCGACACACGCATTAATTGAGCAAATGTTTGGCTGTCCCGTCACTATTGGTGCGGATTGCAACCGAGTTTTGATTGCTAACGAGATCTTGCTTAAGCCGCTATCAACACCGGATGTCGCTGTGGTTCGCGCAGCGCAATCGGCGTGTGAGCAAGAGCTGGAGATCGTCGGTGTATTAGGAAGGCAAAGTCTTTTGCGGACCTTGGTCAGCCAAAATTGTGAGTTACGCACGGTCGATGAAATGGCCTTGGCGCTGGGTACGAGCGCTCGCTCTCTGCAGCGCTTGTTGGTACGCGAGGGAACCTCGTATTTTCAAGTCACCGAAAACGTGCGTATCGAACGTGCAAAACGTCTACTTCAAACCACCCTCAGTATCGATCAGATTGCCGAACAACTCGGCTATTCCGATGCGCGCAGTTTCAGACGTGCTTTTAAGCGGTGGACTAATCGCAGTCCAGCCGATTATCGTCAAGTCACAATCTGAATGCCCCTCGCTGCATGCTCGTTTGCCTGTCAAAATGTTTTTTTAGCCTATCTAAAACAAACGACTTTTTAACGTTGCAAATCTAAGCGTTGCGGTCAGGCGTAAAGATTGGTAAATCGAACCAGAAAATAGTGCCTTTTTCGGCGCAACTGACGAAAAAGATTTCTCCACGCATTTTTTCTATCAAGCTTTTTGTAATCGACAATCCCAAGCCTGTTCCCCCTTGCTGGCGCGTGTTGGTGCTGTCGGCCTGCGTGAATGGCTCAAATAAATGTGCCTGGAATTGCAATGGTATACCCGGTCCACGATCACAAATTTCCATACGGTAAATTTGTCGGTGTTGCGATAAACGAATGATGACTGTGCCACCTTCAGGCGAAAATTTAGCGGCATTCGAAATCAGATTGGCCATTACCTGCATCAGTCGATCAATGTCACCCAGACACCAAGCGTTTGCGGTGCTTAATTGAACTTCTGCCACCAGAGTCACATGCAAATGGCTGGCATACGTCGTGTTCGCTTCAATGGCTTGATGAATAAGTGCGGCAAGGTCAACGGGTTCTGACTTGATTTCCATCTTACCATTAGCCAATTTCTCCATATCAAGGATGTCATTGACCAAACCTATCAGTCGTTTGCTGTTGGTGTTGGCGATGCGCACCAATTGTCGGGATTCTTCCGTTAACACGCCGGCGACGCCTGATTCAAGTAAGCCCAATGCACCGCGTATCGACGTTAGCGGCGTGCGTAGTTCATGGCTAACCACAGAAATAAATTCAGTTTTGAGTTGGTGCATACGTAAACGATCGCTGATATCCATCGTGAACGCGACCCATTCTTTCCGTGAATTCTCAAGGTGGTTGACGCCGACCAGTAGCGGTATATTATGCCCATCCGCATGTTTGAGCATAATTTCGAAAGCGGCCGTAGTGCCGGTGCGGAATAATTCGGTGTAAGCTTGAACGCTGGTGTATTGATCCGCCTCTGACATCAAGCGGCGCCAGAAATAATTTTCACCAAGTATCTCTTCGCGGGAATAACCGCATAACTGACAAAAGACTTCATTGACATCGACCAGACGTTTTTGTTCATTGCCGTGAATGATGCCGATCAGGCTTGAATTCATCAGTCGTTGCAAGCGACTTTCGCTATCTCGTAAGGCATCGAGGGTGCGACGTTGTTCAGTAATGTCTTCAATCATCCATACCGTACCCTGATGGTACGTTTCGGCAGATAACGCCCGACCAGCAACCCGCGCCATAAATGGTTCACGATCGACGCGGTGCAGGCGCCATTCCAGTTCGACTAATTCATCGGCGACCAGTTTTGGAATGACCGCCTTACCAAATTCTTCGAAGTCTTCAAGGTGCTGATATAAAAATGAAGTTTTTACACCTATCATTGATTGCGCATTATGGAAGCGGCACAGCTCTGCAAGTGCTTGATTTGCTCGGACGATCACATCGTTACACACAAACATGATACCAACGGGTGCATTGGCAATCAGAATCTCTAATTCTTTCGCCAGTTGTTTATAGCGATTTTTACTTGCATTTAGCAGTTCCTGATTTTGCAATAACTCTTCTTCGATGCGTTTACGTTCGGTGATATCAATATGGGTTCCCACCATTCTTACTGCCCGGTGGTTGGCATCCCACTCGACCACGGCGCCTATCGACATAATCCAGCGCCATTCGCCCAATTTATTTTTTTGCCGGAATTCGGCATGGTAATCCGTTTCACCTCGTGAAGCGAAATGTGTTTGGTATGCCTGCCGCAAGCCGGCGACATCATCGCGATGAACACCTTCGGTCCAGAAGTAATTCCAGAACTTGACCGGATCCGGGAAGTCTTCTGCCGTATAGCCCAGCATTTGCATATATTCGGGGCTGAAGCTGCCGACGCCCGATTGCAAATGGATGTCGTATAAACCCTGATTCGAGGATTTCATCACGAGGCGCATCTGTTGTTCAGCGGCCAGTAATTTTTGTTCGGTGAGCTTACGTTCGGTGTTATCACTAATAAACCCGTGCCATAACACACTACCATCGGGCATTCGCTCTGGCGTGGCGTCGCCCACAAGCCAGCGTTCAGTGCCATCTTTGCGAATGACGCGGTATTCGTGATGCCAAATCGTCAGCTCTTCGGCGGATTGACGAATGCCAACAATTAACCGAACCAAATCGTCCGGATGAATCTTGCGATACATGATGCTGGCATCGTTGATTAATTCTTCAGCAGTACATTCAAACAATTGCTCAACGGCAGCGCTGACAAACGGGAAGAAAAAGTGTTGTTCTGAATACCGCTGGAATTGAAAAAATATGCCAGGCAGGCAGCGCGAGAAATTATTGAGTAAGGTGTGACTTGTTTCCAGTTCCTCCTGGGTCGTTAAGCTCGACTTGGGAGAGTAGCTAGTAATCAAGCCGGGTTTGTCGGTCATAGCTTTACTTGTCAGTGTGACTGATGAAGGGAGCACCAACGACCTCGCTAGAACGTTGGCGCTGGTAACACAGGCTGAATTTGCCGGGATGGTAAAAGTTCACGCCCTTTGATGCTCAGTATAAATGCCAAAAATTATTAGTGTTGGGCAATAATTTGATTAAAAAAATCAACCACGCCTTGTTCGCTCATGCGTCGTGCATTTGATAATTCTCCACCTTTTGACGCATACAGCACCGTGTTGTCTGGTTTTAATACCACTGCTGCGGGAATGCCTTTTTTAATCGGATTACCATAACTGTTGGCCAGATCCAGATTTTGATCAAATTGACCAACATTCACTTTGACGACGACAAACTTGCTCGTAATCAGCGCCGCACTTTGACCCTGCATCGACTTATTCAGTTCCAGACAATCTTTGCACCAGTTGGCGCCAAAAATCACCAATACATTTTTATTTGCTGCTTTGGCTTCTGCCAGTGCTTTGTTCACAGTTGCATGAGCATCGGCAGCTTCATCATAAGGGTGTGCAACATCAGCATGCGCAGCGCTCATACCCATACTAAGACTAAAGGCGATGCTGGCAAGCAATGCGAGAATTTTTTTCATGATCCAAGTAAATATAAAAAATAACAGTTAAATAGTGACGCAAATTTGGCACTTTGTCATTGTTAATACAAGATTTAATCATGCATAAGATCAACATAATGAGAAGTGTTGGTTTGAAGTAACCAAAATTCTTAGTTCACTGATAACTGATTAAATATACAGTATTACGACGAAAATCAGCTAAAATAACAGCGCAAATACCTTTGCCAGTTGTTAGCTTCGTTGAAAAAATTATCCGTTGCTCCTGCTACGGTTACAGCTACAGCTACAGCTACAGCTAATGCGACGGCGATTGTATTTATGCCTCGACATAAATATGGTACCAAATATTTTTGCGAGGCCGGCCTCTCGCGGTGGGAGGAAGGTTCTGATCAATGGCAAGGTGGGTATGTTCGTTTATCCATATTTATCAGGAATGATTTAAAAAATTATCATAATGACTAATAAATATCGTCGCATTGCACATCTGGACATGGACGCATTTTATGCTTCCGTCGAGCTGTTGAAATATCCAGAACTGCGTGGTCAGCCGGTGCTCATTGGCGGCGATTCTACCTATCAACCTAGTATTAAATCGGATGGAACACGTCTATTTTCACGAGTCAAAGACTACGTGGGTCGAGGTGTCGCGACAACGACTACTTATGAAGCTCGTGCGCTTGGACTTTTTTCAGCGATGGGAATTATGAAAGCGGCACGCGTGGCTCCCGACGTATTTTTGCTGCCTCCCGATTTTGACCTGTATCTTCATTATTCGCGCTTGTTTAAAGACGCCGTCAGGAAGATAGCGCCTAAATTTGAAAATAGGGGCATTGATGAAATTTATATCGATCTCACCGATCACAATCTCGACACGTTAAACCTTGCAAAAAGTTTGAAAAATGCGGTCTTTGAGGCTACGGGTTTAAACTGTTCGATTTGTGTCGCCCCCAATAAGCTCTTGGCAAAAATTGGATCTGATCTTGAGAAGCCGAATGGCTTAACAATATTGACGATGGACGACCTTCAAGCTCGTATTTGGCCGCTATCTGTGAAGAAGATTAATGGAATCGGGCCAAAAGCTGCTGAACGTCTTGCAGGTTTGAGTATTGGGACAGTAGGCGAACTAGCGAATGCTGACCCAAGTCTATTACAGGACGCATTTGGAAGTAATTATGCTGGATGGCTTTGTCATGCCGCCCACGGAATCGACAATAGTGAGGTGATCACAAATTCAGAACCCAAGGTAATTAGCAGGGAGGTTACTTTTGATCGCGACTTACATGCAGTCACCGACAGATCAATTTTGACGAAGATCTTTACGGATCTTTGCTATCGCCTGGCTGATAATTTGAAAAAAAAAGGATACGTTTGCAGCACAGTGGGTATAAAGATTCGATATTGTGACTTTCGTATTTCTACAAGAGATATAACGCTTTCTATCGCAACCGCTGACCCAGTAACTATCAGGAAGGCGGCAACAGAATGCCTTCGAAGAGTACCACTTGATCACCGATTTCGTTTATTAGGGGTCAAAGCAAGCGTGCTATTGAAGGCGGCAGATATACATAATCATCGACAAGTAAGTCAGGGAGTTTTATTTCCTGATCATTAACAGACGGCACTCTTAGTCATTATTGCGATTCAACCTATTCCAAAGAAATGAAAAGATAATCGAACCCATATCAGCGCGTTGTGCATTAGTTGCAGCACCCCTACGCCCAGCATCGATATTTTCATAATACCAAACATTTGTATGTCCCTGCTCTAACATGCGCGCTACTATTTTACGTGCGTGTCCAAGGTGAACTCTGTTATCTAGCATTGAAGTAAGGAATAAAACAGCGGGATACTTCACATTGGCTTGAACGTTTTGATATGGCGCAAAGGGTGAGGTATGCGCCCATTCCGACGGCACATCAGAATTACCATATTCTGCCATCCAAGAAGCACCCGGTAATAATTGGTTATAAGCTTGCATGTCCAGCAAAGGAACTTGGCTCACCACCGCATTGAACAATGTCGGAAATTGCGTCAACGCTACCCACGCTAACAACCCACTATTTGTGCTTCCCATCGCACCTAAGTGCCTTGGTCTGGTGATATTGCGTGCAAATAAGTCTTCAGCAATCGCAGCGAAGTCATCGTAAGCACGTTGACGATTTTCTTTGAGTGTGGCTTGACGCCGACGCGAACCATATTCGCCGCCGCCGCGAATATTCGCAACGACATAGACCCCCCCTTTTTCTAACCAAGCTTTACCTACGCTGCCAGAGTACGTTGGCGTTAGCGAGACTTGGAAACCACCATCGCCGTATAATAAAGTTGGATTACGTCCATCGGTCTTCAAATCTTTACGACTCACCATGAAATAAGGGATCTTCGTCCCGTCTTTGGCTGTCGCAAAATTTTGCGTGGTTTCAAAGGGGGATGGATCGAAGCAATTTGGCGTGCTCTTTAATTTTTCTCGGTGGTCGGCCCCAGCATGTCCGAGCATAAGAATCTTAGGGGTTAAAAAATCGGAGAAACTGAAAAAATAGTCATCAGAATGATCGGTATCGATTGGACTGATAAAAATAGCACCAAAGGTTGGTAGCTCAACATCACGAGAGAACCATTTCCCCTGCGTGAGCCACCATTCTTGCAATTTGCTTTTACCGTGCTCAAGTGATTGCACTAACAGAGTGTTTTTAGTTGCAACCTCACCAATTAGTGCGCTGTTGTCTCCAGGTGCGAACAAGATGAAGAACTGACGATCGCCTTCCTTAAAGGCATTAAAGTCGATGGCTAACAAGCTTCCGGCAACGTAGGTTCTATCTCCAATCATCCAATGTTCACGCGTTGTGATCAAAATTTGGTTTGAGAAAAAACTCACGCCAGAATGAGAGGGAACATCAAGTTTGATTAATTCGCCGTTTTCACGTACAAATTGTTCAGAGGTGTAGAGCGTAATTTGGCGAGATACTAATTCATACCTACGTCCGCCATGCGCGCAAATACCAGCACCGACGGCCAGATCGGTCTGTTGTCCTTCGTAAATTGTCGTCGCAGCAGACAATGGCGTGCCGCGTTTCCATTCTTTGACGATTCGTGGATAGCCAGAATCCGTCATCGTGCCCTTACCAAAGTCGGTAGCGACGAAAATACTTCCTTTGTTGCGCCAGGATACCCATTCTCTAGCCTCGCTCAGCGTAAAACCATTTTTGACAAAGCTGCGTGATTTCAAATTGAATTCACGGATATCAGTTGCATCTGCACTACCGTGCGACAGTTGAATTAAGCAGCGATCAACATCATCTTTACAGCAAATCACACCATTGAATACCCAGTTCGTATTTTCTGCTTGAGACAAAGCGTCAAGATCGAAGACCGTTTCCCAGTGTGGTTTTAGCTTGCGATATTCTGATAGGCTGGTGCGACGCCAGATACCACGTGGGTGATCTATGTCTACCCAAAAATTGTAATAGTAGTCTCCAATTTTTTGGATGCTTGGAAAGCGATCTTTGGCATCGCTTATTATTTGCAAATCCTTGCGTAATTTTAGAAATCCAGCATTCTTCTTGAGTTTATTACGAGTTTCCTGATTGCGTGCTTTGACCCAATCGAGTGCTTTGTCGCTTTCAATATCTTCTAACCATTGATGAGGATCTTCTGATGAGCCTGTTGAGTATTGCGTCGCTGTATTAGATGTCTCCGCATAGTTAGTTATGCCACGCAGTTGTTCAGAGTCGAGAATATTTGGTAATACTTTCAATCGTTCAAGGTTTTTCATAAAGAGGCGGATTCAATTTCGAAGTGCAACCACATGTTGATGCGATTGTAACTGCTTCATAAATACTTGGTGCGGCGTTTTGAAGCCGAGACATTTTCTGGGACGATGATTTAAGCTGTTCATCGCCCATA